>CANQYH010000300.1 GCA_947628025.1 uncultured Lachnospiraceae bacterium
TGTCGGCGGGGATCTCCCTGCTGCAGCTGGCCTCCTGCCTGCTGACGGCGTACGGCTTCGCCCGGTTCCGCTTTCCGTTTAAGAAACTGCTGTTCGGCTGTGTGATCCTGTCGCTGATCGTGCCGCCCCAGGTGATCATGCTGCCGCTGTTCATGAAGTACCGCTTCTTCGACGTATTTGGGATCTTCAAGGCGGCGACGGGAGCCAGCGTCAACCTGATCGACACCTACTGGCCGTTCATTCTCCAGGCGGCTACCTGCATGGGCATCCGCAACGGCCTCTATATCTATATGCTCCGCCAGTTCTTCAAGGGGATGCCCAGAGAGCTGGAGGAGGCGGCGTTCGTGGACGGCAGCGGCAAGCTCCGCACCTTTGTGCAGGTCATGCTGCCCAGCGCAGTCCCGATGATGGTCACGGTGTTTCTGTTCGGGTTCGTATGGCAGTGGACCGACACGTTCTACACCTCGCTGTATCTGAACAACACGAAAGTGGTATCCTCGGCCCTCAGCAACCTGGCGGTCGGCGTTTACACGACCTACGCCAACAACGGCGGTTCCATGAACTTCGTGAGCCCCGGCTTCGTCTCCATGATGAACAATACGGGCACCATGCTGACGGTCGTGCCGCTGATCCTTTTGTACCTGGTCTGCCAGAAGTACTTCGTCGAGGGCATCGAGCGGTCCGGCATCGTCGGATAAGGCTGCGCCCGATGGAGAGTTTGGAATGTTAAGCCTATATGGGCTTTAGCAGAATATATTCTTTTTAAGAAAGAGAGGAAAGAAAGTATGAAAAAAAGCATCGAGATGAGAAAAGCGACAGCAGTTCTGGCCGCTTCGGCGATGGTCCTGTCACTGGCAGCCTGCGGAGGCGGCGGCAGTACAGAGACGACCGCGGCCTCCACAACGGCGGCGTCTACGACCGCGGCTGCTGCGACAACGGCCGCGGCTGCCACGACGGCGGCTGCTACAACGGAAGCTGCCACAGAGGCTCCCACGGAACCGGCTCCCGAGTATGATTTCGGCGGCAGGGTCGTAAGGATCGGTTCCTATTACGACATGACGCCCGATCCTGAATCCAACGCCATCGAGGCGGCCCTGGCTGAGAGGATCAAGTTCGTAGAGGACAACTACAACTGCAAGATCGAGTTTGTGAACCTGGAAGGCGACTACATTAACGATTATGTAACCAGCGTACTGGCCGGCGATCCGATCGTAGATATCGGTTACGCGGTTACGCACAGAGTTATGCCGTCCCTGATCGAAGGCGGAATCGCTTATCCGGTCAGCGACCTGGGCGTGTTTGATTTCGACGATTACAAATGGCGCCAGGACTGCAGCGTTGCGGGTACGTACAAGGGCAAGACCTACACCTGGCTGCTGAAAGACCCGGAGATCCGTTACGGTATCTTCTGGAACAAGACCCTGTTCGAGCAGTACAACCTGCCGGATCTGTATGAGCTGTATGAGAACGACGAGTGGACCTGGGAGAAATTCAAAGAGATCGCCATCGCCGGCAACCAGGACACCGACAACGACGGTACCTATGATATCGTAGGCTTCAACGCCAGAGAGAACCTGCCGTGGTGCTACATGGCTTCTAACGGAGCCGATGTCTGCGAGCAGACCGATTCCGGCGTGAACGTGGATCTGAGCGATCCGAAAGTAGTAGAGGCCCTGACCGCTCTGCAGGATTTCACGACCACGGTAGATTATGACGACGACATCGACTGGTCTTCCGAGAGCTGGGATTCCATGATCGGCTATTTCCGCGACGGCAAGGCCATGATGTGCCTGGAGGAGTTCTGGATCTCCTACTCTTATCTGAACAACGCCGACACTCCGATGCAGGATGACTGGGGCTGGGTACCGTTCCCGAAGGGGCCGTCCGCGACCGACTGGTCCTGCTACGGCAAAGAGATGGGTATCCGTTTCATGCTGAACGGCATCGAGAATCCGGAAGAAGTTGCACAGATCTATGACCTGATTACCGATCTGGCCGATACCAAGGAAGAGTGGGACGACCTGATGGAGGATAAGCTGGAGAGCTGGTGCGACGACGGCGAGACCGTAGACAACGTTTCCTATATTTACAACAACGGCCTGGTGAAGATCAACACCATCAACGGCTTCGGCGATCTGAACACCGCGGTCAACAACCTGTTCAACGAGGTTACGTCCGGCAACACCACGCCGCAGACCGCGATCGAGACCTATCAGTCTCAGATCGACGCGGCGATCGCAGATCTGGCGAACTACGATTATGACGCAGAGATGCAGGAGCTGGTGATCACCGAGGAAGAGGAGACCACAGCCGGGGAATGATCCTGAGCTGCGCGATATACGGTAAGGGAGAGGACGGGGACCTCAGGGAACGCTCTGGGGTCCCCCCTTTCTTTATCCGGTCCCCGGATATCCGGGATAAAAAATGGGCTGCCTGCCCTCCGTTTGGCGCGCGGGGGCCTTTTTTCGTCTCCGCTTTAAAAAAACTTATGGTTTCGTCACAAAATCTTAAATGGAATTGCCTGCGCTCCTGTGATAAAATGGTTCTAACATAAGAAAAATGATGGAGACATACATGAAAAAAAGCGTAAAAAAGCTATGTACCCTTTTGGGGATCGCGGCGCTGCTCATTTCCTGGCCTGCGGTGTTGGCGGCCGGGGCTTCTGGGACGGTCGTTCCGGAGGCGATAATACGGCAGCCGTCCGGTGCGTTTACGGTCCCGGCGAACGGTTCCCTCGGCTCCGGTTCCCTGGATCTTCCGACCTTTGAGGGAGAAAAAGAACTGCGGGGCGTGTGGATCTCTTATCTGATCTGGGACCGGCTTTCCGCGGAGGAGACCGCGTTCCGGCAGGAAGTGGACGAGATCCTGGACAACTGTAAGGCCTGGGGGATGAACGCGGTGTTCGTCCATGTGCGTTCCCACGGAGACGCCATGTACCCGTCGGCCATCTATCCCTGGTCCAAGTTCGTCGGCGGCGTCCAGGGCGTAGGGCCCGGCTACGACCCGCTTCAGTATTTTATCGAAGCGGCGCACGCCCGGGGGCTGGAGTTCCACGCCTGGTTCAACCCCTACCGCATTACCGGGTATCTGATGAACTGGTCCGAGGTATCCAGCCTCAGTCCGGCCAAGGTCTGGGCGTTCGACGGCGATCCCGCCAACGACCGTTATGTGCTGGTTCACGACGGGGCCTATTATTTTAATCCGTCGGCGGAGCCGGTGAAGCAGATGGTGGTGGACGGAGTCCGGGAGGTGGTCCGGAATTACGATGTGGATGGGATCCATTTCGACGATTATTTCTATCCCTCTCTGGACGACGGCGATGAGAAACGGTGGTTCGATTATCCGGAGTATCTGGCCAGCGGCAGCAGTCTTACGGCCGCCCAGTGGAGGCGGGACCAGGTCAGCGATCTGGTGCGCCGCGTCTATGAGACCGTCAAACAGGAGAAGCCGCAGGTCGTGTTCGGTGTCAGCCCCCAGGGCTATGTGGAGCATCTGCGCAGCGACAGCAACCTGTTTGTGGATATCGACCGCTGGATGTCGGAGGACGGGTTTATCGACTATATCATGCCCCAGCTTTATTGGGGGTTTGAGACGAAGACGGCGGACGGCAGTCTGGCTCCCTACGCGTTCGGCCCGAACCTGGATACCTGGCGGGAACTGAAAAGCCGGGGCCATGTGAGGCTGTATCTGGGACTGGCCATGTACCGGGCGGGGACCGATACCTACGATTACAACGCGCTGTCGGAATGGCTGCGGCGGGACGATATCCTGAGCCGCCAGGTGACGCTGGGACGCAGATTCGGGGACGTGAGCGGATACTGCTTCTACAGCTACGATTCGTTCCTGGAAC
>CANQYH010000301.1 GCA_947628025.1 uncultured Lachnospiraceae bacterium
CAGCGAGATCCTGGTGCTGGCGGACGAGACGGCCAACGCCCGGTATGTGGCCGCGGATCTGCTGTCCCAGGCGGAGCACGACGAGCTGGCCAGCGCGATCCTGGTGACGACCGAGGCCAGTTTTGGAGCGCAGGTCTCCGCGTATGTGGAGGAAATGACGGGGCGGTTGTCCCGCAGCGAGATCATCCGGAAATCTCTGGATCGTTTCGGTTATATCCTGGTCGCAAAGGACATGGACGAGGCCGTCTCCGCCGTCAATGAGATCGCTTCCGAGCATCTGGAGATCGTGACGAGGGATCCGTTCGAGGTCATGACGAAGATCCGAAACGCCGGCGCGATCTTTCTCGGGGAATATAGTTCAGAGCCGCTGGGGGATTATTTCGCGGGGCCGAACCATGTGCTTCCGACCAACGGGACGGCGAAGTTTTTCTCGCCGCTGGGCGTGGACGACTTCATCAAAAAGTCCAGCGTGATCTATTATTCGAAAGAGGCGCTGGAGCCGGTCAGCCGGGACATCGTCACATTCGCGGAGGCGGAGCGCCTGACGGCCCACGCCAATTCGATCCGGGTCCGGTTCGAGGCGGATGAGTGAGGGCAGACGGCCCGGAAACATACATTTACGCAGTTAGTAAGAAAGGAAAAGAGAATGGCGCGCACGGCGACTGTAAAACGCGATACGAAAGAAACGAAGATTTCCCTGACGTTCGATCTGGACGGTAGCGGCCGTTCCGAGATCCACAGCGGGATCGGTTTCTTTGACCATATGCTGGAGGGATTTGCCCGGCACGGCTTTTTCGACCTGACGCTGGATGTGGACGGCGATCTGGACGTAGACACGCATCATACCGTCGAGGATACCGGGATCGTGCTTGGCACGGCCATCCGAGAGGCGGCGGGAGATAAAAAGGGCATCGTCCGCTTCGGCACGAAGATCCTGCCGATGGACGACGCGCTGGTCCTCTGCGCGCTGGATCTGAGCGGCCGCCCGTATCTGGCCTACGATCTGGAGCTGGACCGGGAGCGGGTGGGAGAGCTGGAGACTGAGACGGTCCGCGAGTTTTTCTACGCGGTGTCCTATTCTGCGGGCATGAATCTGCATCTGCGGCAGATGGTCGGCTTCAACAATCATCATGTGATCGAGGCCGCGTTTAAGGCGTTTGCCAAAGCGCTGGACGAAGCGACGCGGACCGACGCGCGCATCAGCGGCGTTTTGTCGACGAAGGGCAGTCTGTAGCGCGGCAGGCGGACATCTTTCGGCGGCAGCGGTTTGAAAGACAGCATGTCTGCGGTGCAGATTTTTTCGAGGAAGATGAAACCGGAAGCCATATTTGCGGTATAATTTCATGTTTGCGGTATGATTTTTTGAGGAAAGCATGAATCGGAAGCAGAACCATAGAATTGCATATTCAGGAGGGAATCGGATGGCAAAACTGGAACGGACACTGAACGGGAATTTTTATGAGATCTTATCAAAGATCGTACAGGGAATCGAAAACGGAAGCATTTCCGCGTCGCTGGAGGATATGAGCGATTTTCAAGAGGGCGGCGCCAAATGCAGCGTCCGGGTGTTCGAGCGCTACAGCTATGCAGGCGGGAACCGCGTGAGCCTCAGCGTGACGCTGTTCCAGAACGGGGACGGGCCGGTCCAGCTCTCGGCGATCTCTTCCGGAGGCAGTCAGGCCGTGTTTTTTAAGATCAATACCTGGGGCGAGGAGGCGTTCCTCGACAAGCTCAGGGAGATCCTGGCAGGGTGAGAGGAGAAAAGAGATCCTATATGAGTCTGTTTGAGGAAATAGAAAATTACGTGCCGTTCAATGAGCAGGAGGAGCAGGACCGGGCCGTGATGCTGCGTTATATGCAGAATTGCCCGGATTATCTGGAACGGGACAATCAGATCGGGCATTTTACCGCTTCTCTCTGGACCGTGAACCGGGAACGGACCAAGACTTTGATGGTCTACCATAAGATCTATGATTCCTGGGCCTGGATCGGCGGCCATGCGGACGGCGACGAAGATCTGCGGGCGGTGGCCCTGCGGGAGCTTGAGGAGGAGACGGGAGTGAAGCGGGCTTCTTTTGTGAGCGATGATATCTTCAGCCTGGAAATCCTGACCGTGGACGGGCACGTGAAACGCGGAAGCTACGTTCCCAGTCATCTGCATCTGAACGTTACCTATCTGGTCGAGGCGGACGAGAACGAACCGCTGACCGTCAATGAGGCGGAGAACCGGGCGGTCCGCTGGTGGACCTTTGACGAGGCCCTGAAAGCTTCGACGGAGCCTTGGTTCGTGGAGCATATCTATAAGAAACTGATCGAAAAGTGCAAAGCCTGTCCGCCTGTACGATAACCGGCCTTACAAACCAAAGGAGCCACCGCCATGCTTACGATCTCTCTCTGCGACGACAATGCGGCCGAGCGCACATTCCTAAAAACCCTGGTTCTTGACTGGTCGGCCCAGTCGGGGACTTCGGTCCAGCTGCAGGAATACCCGTCCGCGGAGGCATTGCTGTTCGCGTACGCAGACTGTCCGCCCGACATCCTGCTTCTGGACATCGAAATGCCCGGGCTGTCCGGCGTGGAACTGGCGAAGCGGCTCCGGCAGGACGGCGACAAGCTCCTGCAGATCGTCTTCATCACGGCGTATTCGGACTACATCGCGGAAGGGTACGACGTGGCGGCGCTGCATTATCTTTTAAAACCCGTTTCGCGGGAAAAGCTCTTCTCGGTGCTTTCGCGGGCGGTGGAGAAGATCGCGGACGACGGCAGAACGCTTTTGCTGGAGCTTCCCGATGAAACCGCGCTTGTGCCGGTCCGCGACATCAGCCACATCGAGGTCCTGAAAAACTATGTCACGGTCCATGCCGGGCGGGACTATACGCTCAAAATGCCGCTCAAGGAGATCGAGGCCGAGCTGGACGAACGGTTTTTGCGGGTGGGACGGTCGTACATCGTCAACCTGTTCTTCATTACCCGGGTCACGCGCTCGGAAATATTTCTGAAAGGCGGAGGAGCCGTCCCGCTGCCCAGGGGCGCGTACGAAAAGGTCAACCGCGCGATCATCGGGATGCGCCGCTGAAATACGCCGCTGACTTGCCGTACGGTTACAGCCCTATACGAAACGGCCGGTTTACTGCCCGACAGGAAAAAACCGGCTCATGAACAGAATAAGAAACGCAGGAGAACATATGCTCGGAAGACGCGCAAACAGGCGGATCGAAGCGTACCAGCAGGAGCTTCTGAAGACGCATTTTTTGGAAGTCGACAATATGTACCGCAAAATGCGGGGCTGGCGGCACGACTACCGCAATCATATACAGGTCCTGAAATCCTATACGGACAAGGGCGACCTGGAGGCGATCGCAAAATATCTCGACGATCTGGAGACCGACCTCTACACCGTCGACACGGTGATCAAGACCGGCAACCCGATGACCGACGCGATCTTAAACTCGAAGATCGCCCTTGCAAACGACCGCGGGATCAAGGTCGAGGTTGACGCGCAGATCCCGGTCCTGCTCTCGATCTCGGCGGTGGATCTCTGCACGGTTTTGGGAAATCTGTTTGACAACGCCATAGAGGCCAGCGGGAGCCTCCCGGAAGATAAGCGCGTGATCCGGGTCTATATCGACTTAAAGGGCAGTCAGCTCTATATTTCTTTCTTAAATTTCACTTCCGGCGGCAAACTTACGAAGATCGGCAATCTTTTCAGGAGCACCAAGGGCGGCGAACACGGTCTGGGTCTGGGCCGGATCGACGACGTAGTGAAGCGCCTCGGCGGCTACATTTCCCGGAACTCTGAGGAGGGAGCCTTAACCACCGAGATCCTGCTG
>CANQYH010000302.1 GCA_947628025.1 uncultured Lachnospiraceae bacterium
CCGGAAGCGTCGGAAGTGCCGGGCGCAGAGACCGCTGCAAACGGGCCGGAGTCTGCCGGGGCAGCGCCGTCCGCGTCCCCGGCCCGGCAGCAGACCGGATCGGGGACCAGCCCAACGGTATGGGCGGCGCTGGCGGTATCGTTCCTGGCGCTGGCCTGCGCGGCGGTCTGCCTGCTGATCAGACTGACGAGCCGGAAAAAAGGCGGCGGAACGTCAGACTGACGAGCCGGAAAAAAGGCGGCGGAACGTCAGACTGACGAGCCGGAAAAGGCGACAGAAGATCAAACTGACCAGCCAGAAAGACAGCGGAACGTCAAACTGACCGGCCGGCAACCGGAAAATGAAAGCGCCGGCCCCCTGCCGCGGCCGGAATGGCTGAAAAATGTTTGAAAACGGTCAGAAAACAAAGAAAATGAGCTTGACTTTTACGTTAATGTTATGATAACATAAAGGTATTAGGTAGGATATAGGTAACAGGAAGCGGGCCGGCGCTTGGTTTGCGGGCAGATCCCATAGGCGTCGGCCGCGCCGCCGGAGAGCGGTAGCATCAGACAGAGGTGAGGGAATGGTTAGGTAGACGGTTCCGTGCGCCCACATACTTTAACGTTAATGTAAAAACGGGACCCGAAGAGAATGGAGGTATCTATGAGGGAAAGGATCGGGAAGATGCGGGAGTTCTTCACGGTGTCCAAAGGCCAGAAAGCATTTTGGCAGCCGGCGGAGGACGCGTATCTTCTGGCGGAGGAGTTCGCGGCGCAGGGCCTGCCGCCCCTGGACAGGAGCGCCCGGCGGCTGATCTATGTGCTTGAGAAAGAGAAGCCGGTACTCTTCTTTGACGAGAGGATCGCGTTTACCAGGACGGTGCAGACCGTACCGGAGATCTTTCTGCCGGAGGAGCTGGAAAGACTGAAACAGGATCACTGGATCCACGAAAAAGGCGAAGTCTGCAACATCAACGTCGACTATACGGCGCTGATGCGCGTGGGGCTCGCCGCAAAGAAAGAGGAGCTGAGAGAACGCGGGCAGCGTTTTTTGGCGGAGGGCCGGGCGGAGCAGGCGCATTTTCTTGCGCTGCAGACGGACATCATCGACGCCGTGCTGGGCCTGGCGGAGCGCTACCGGCTCCGGGCGGAGGCCGAGGGCAACCGGATTGTGGCAGGTACGCTTCTCCGCGTGCCCGCCCGCGCCCCGGAGAGTTTTCTGGAAGCGCTGCAGATGTTCCGCATCCTGCATTTCGTGATGTGGTGCGGAGGAAATTACCATAATACCGTCGGCCGGTTCGACCAGTATATGTACCCCTATCTGGCCGCGGATCTGGAGAGCGGACGCCTGGACGAAGAGAGCGCGCTGGATCTGCTGGAGGAATTTTTCCTGTCTTTCAACCGGGACAGCGATTTGTATCCCGGCATCCAGCAGGGGGATAACGGCCAGAGCATGGTGCTGGGCGGCCTGCGGGAGGATGGGAGCGACAGCTATAATCTCCTGTCCGAGCTGTGCATGAAAGCCGCGCTGGAGCTGCGGCTGATCGACCCCAAGATCAACCTGAGGGTACATAAAAACACGCCGATGGAGGTTTACCGGCTGGGGACGGAGATGACCAAGCAGGGCCTCGGCTTCCCCCAGTATTCGAATGACGACGTGGTGATCCCGGGACTGATGGGGCTGGGATACGACAAGAGAGACGCCTACAACTATGTGGTGGCGGCCTGCTGGGAGTTCATCATTCCCGGCAGGGCCATGGATATCCCCAACATCGAGGCGGTCTCGTTCGCCGGGGCGGTGGCGGACGCCATGGAACAGCTGGAAAGCTGCGCGGACTTTGAGGCGTTCTATGAGGCCGTCCGCGAAAAGCTCCGCGGCCAGATCGACGAGATCTGCGCGCGGGTGAAGAACGTGTACCTGTTCCCGGCGCCGTACCTGTCTCTGATGATGGAGGGGTGCTGCGAGAAAGGCCGGGACGTGTCCGAGGGATGCCGGTACAACAACTACGGCCTCCACGGGACCGGCGTCTCCACGGCGGCGGATTCGCTGGCGGCGGTGAAGAAATACGTGTTCGAGGAGAAATCCGTCAGCGCGGACGAGGTTTGCAGGGCGGTGGGCAAGGATTTCTCAGGCTATGAGGAGCTCTGCAGCCGTCTCCGGTACGAAGCGCCGAAGATGGGCAACCACGATGATTTCGTGGACGATATCGCGGTCCGGCTGCTGGCGGATCTGGCGGATCTGATGGAAGAGAAGCGCAATGACCGGGGCGGCCGTTTCCGTCCCGGGACCGGCTCCGCCATGTACTATGTCTGGCACGGACGGAGTATCATGGCCACGCCGGACGGCCGGCGCAAGGGGGAGGGGCTGGCGGCCAACTACTCGCCCAGCCTGTTCGCCCGGTGCAGGGGGCCGGTCTCCATCATCCAGTCGTTCTCGAAGCCGGATCTGAAGCGGACGATGAACGGCGGGCCCCTGACGTTGGAGCTGCACGACACGGTCTTTCGGACCGAGGAAAGCATAGAGAAAGTCGCCACGCTGGTGAAGTCGTTCATGGATATGGGAGGCCACCAGCTGCAGCTGAACGCGGTGAACCGGGATACGATGCTGGACGCCCAGAAGCATCCCGAGAACTACCGGAACCTGATCGTGCGCGTCTGGGGCTGGAGCGGGTATTTTGTGGAGCTGGATAAGGAGTATCAGGACCACATCATCCAGCGCATGGAGCTGACGTAGGGGAGGAGGAATGAGATGAGAGAGTACCTGGCTGATTTTCTGGAGAGATTTTCCTATCCGGAGGAAGCGCGGAACGCGCTGCTGGAAGCGTACGGCCGGATCCGGGCCGACGAGGCGGGCAGCCGGGCGTTTGACGGGATCCTCAGGCGCTACGAGGCGGATATCCGCCGCGATCTGCAGCCGCTTCTGGATGAGATGAGCGCCGTCGCCGCCGGGACGGGCGTACACGTATATACGGCCCATCTCCTGCTCCTGATCGCCATGTCCCGGCATCTTCTGGACTGTTACCGCGAGGCGGGCATCGACGAGCAGATCTGGTTCACCAGCATGTGCGATCTGAAATGGAAGCTGACGGAGTGCCGCCTGGTGCGCGGGATCTGGGGCACGTTCGTGGCCGACTGGCTGGCCCGCTATTTCCAGATGGACCGGTTCGGCCTCCTGCGGCTGCAGTTCGAGCCGTACAGGCTGGGGTACCATTATGAAAAGGACGGTCTGGTCCTGACGCCGGATACGCCGGCGATCAACACCCACATTCCCCGCACGGGGGGCAGGCTGGACAGGGAGAGCGCGGAACGCTCCTTTGCCATGGCGGCGGACTTTTTTAAAGAACGCTACCGGATCGATCCGCCGGTCTTTGTCTGCCAGTCCTGGCTTCTGTACCGCGATAACCTGGAGATCCTCTCGCCCGACTCGAACCTGTACTCGTTTATCACCCGGTTCGACATCCTGAGCTCGAAAGAGAAAGAAGCGTATGAAGATGCCTGGAGGCTGTTTGACAGGGAATATACGGGCGACGTGGACCAGCTGCCCCAGGATACCTCGTTGAGGCGCGCCTACGCGGACTGGATCCGCAGGGGCAAGAAGTTCGGCGAGGGGTACGGCGTATATCTATACAGGCCGAAACAGGCGGCGCGGCCCGGCTGACGGGCCGTGTGACCCGAAACCATATATACCATGCCGCCGGAACAGGCGGCGGAAAGGAGAAGATATGATACGACAGCAGGCATTTACAGGGACAGGGAAGCTGCTCAAGGGAGGCCTTCACTGCCACACGACCCGTTCGGACGGGAAAGGCACGCCGGAGGAAGTGATCCGGTACCATTATTCAATG
>CANQYH010000303.1 GCA_947628025.1 uncultured Lachnospiraceae bacterium
CCGTTGGTCTTGTCCTCGCCGACCCACCACCATTTCGTCTCCTGTTTCCCCGTCTCCGGATCGGTCACGGCCAGCTGCTGCACCTGCCCGCCATGGGCCTGGATCAGGTTGCCCTCGTCGTCCGTCCATGCTTTGCCTGGTAAAAATGATTGATACACTTTGATCTCCTCCAATCCGTCAAATGCTTCCTGCAGCGCAAGATATTGCTGCCTGTATTCCTCTTCCGCCGCGTCCACTTTCTGTGCCAAAGCCTCCGCTTTCTGGTACTGCTCCGAGAACGGTCCGTATGTCGCCGCCGTATACCGGCCCGCATCCGCGTTCGCCGCGTCCGTCCGTTCCACCAACTGCTGTAAAAGCTCCTGATCGTACTCCGGCACCGCCCGCACCAGGATGTAACTGAGGACCGGATCCTGCATCGCGTCCTTGCCCCGGTCCGGATTGTATACCTTCAGCTGCAGGCTCCCGTCGCGCACCGGCGTATAAAATGTGTTCTCCGTCAGCTTATACTTCAGGATCTTCTGGGCGTCCATCACCAGCTCGCCCTCCGCCTCCGCCGAAACCTTTTTGGCGTTGAACGGATTGTAAAAGCCCAGCGTCACCTCATACACGCCGTCCGGGACCTCGAAATCATAATAAAACCCGGTCTGCTCGGCGTCGTACCCGGCGTCCTCCCCGATCTCCCATCGGTACCGCGTCAGATCCTCTCCCGTATCGTCCTCCACGGCCACCATATAATCAGCCTCCCGGTAGCCCCACTGCTTCCCGGTCCCGCCATCCGCGCCCAGCGGCTGATCCGACGTACTCTGGTACAGTCCCAGTCCGCCGCTCTCTCCGGCCCCCGCGCAGTTCACACGGTACAGAAGATAATCCACGCCCATCAGTTCTTCCGTCGTATGTACGTCCCAGAGATACGGAACCGTTTCCTGCTGCCCGGCCGCCGCGCCGCTCTCCGTCCCGGCCGTGCCGGTCTCCGTCTGGTCCGCGCCGCCGGTTCCGCCTGGTTTTCCGCCCGGCGCGCAGCCCGCCAGATATGCGGCCGTCAGAATCGCGCTCAGGCCATACAGATATGTCCTGCTTCTCATGTTTACGCTCTCCTTGGATAACTTTCACCATCTGAAACCCGTTTCACATTAGTAATAATAACCATATAGTACAGGTTTGTCAATAGGTAAAAACCATTTATATGAAATTTTTGTTTTCCCATATTGTTATCTTTGTGGAATATTTATAAAAATCTTTAGGGCGTTTTTTCGTCCTACTTTCCTGTTTTCTCGTTTCAGCCCATTTCGGCGTCCATTTTTGCAATCGGTTTCATTACGGACCGGCCTATTTTTTACCCTTTTTCGATCTCTTTCCGGCCGCAGCCGCGCTCTCTCCCCGCTTTTCCCGCCAAAATTTGCGGACGCGGCGAATACGCTTGCATTTTTCGTCTTTTTTATGTAGTATTAAACAAAGACTATCTTCCCGATGTCTGCGCGGCAGGACCGGCAAAGGATCCTGACGGGAACGCGGAGCGGCAAAATGAAGAAAAACGACTTTTCAGGGATGGGGGAACGATCCATGGATACGCCAGGCATAATGAAAACCAGAAATATCACGATCTACGACATCGCCCGCGAGGCGGGGGTCTCGGCGGCGACCGTGTCGAGAGTGCTGACAAACAACGCCAATGTGCGGCCCGAGAAAAAGCAGAAAGTACAGGCGCTGATCGATAAATACAATTTCAAGCCCAACGCCCTGGCGAAAGGTTTGTCGGATACCCGCAGCAAGATCATCGGCATCATGGTAGCCGACGTGCGGAACCCGTTCTACGCAGAGATCTTCGTAGCCTGCGAGCTGGCCGCGGAAAGCGCCGGCTACACGGTCCTGCTCTGCAACTCCTTAGGGGAGACGAGCCGGGAGCAGAAACAGCTGGAGCTCTTCCATGAACAGCGGATCAGCGCCATGATCCAGCTGGGCGGCCGGGTGGACGATCTGGTCAGCGACCCGGACTATGTGGAAGCCGTCAACCAGCTGACCAACAGCATCCCCGTCATCGTCAGCGGCAGACTGGATGGGACGCTCTGCTACCAGGTCGAGATCGATTCCATGAAAGCCATGGACCTTTTGATGGAACATCTGATCGATCTGGGCCACCGGCGGATCGCGCTGGCCGGCGGCAGGCAGGACGTGATCTCTTCTTTCCAGAAATTCCAGCGCTATAAACAGATCCTGAAAAATTACCGGATCGATTTCCGCCCGGAATACATGATCGAGGGCGGTTACGATTACCAGGCCGGCCACGAGGCCATGGAACGCCTGCTGAAATGCGATGAGATCCCCACGGCGGTCATCGCCATCAACGACTACGCGGCTCTGGGCGTGATGAACAGCATCCAGGAGCACGGCTACCGGATCCCGCAGGACATCGCCGTGGCCGGATACGACAATACCCAGCTCGCCACGCTGGTTCACCCGCACCTCACCAGCATCGATTACCAGTACGAGACGTTCGGCAAAATGCTGGTAGGGACCGCCGTCACCGCGGTCGAGGGCGGGGAGGTCTCCCGGATCCAGCTCGTCACTCCGAAGCTGATGATCCGCGCAAGCACGATGCCGGAGGAAAACGCCGAGTGACGGAGGGCTTTTCTCTGCTGCAAAATGCGTGCAAAACCGGAGCTTTCCCTGCGCCATGCAGGCAAAACCAATACGAAAAATGAAACGGCGGCGGCCCGGTATAAAAAATCAATACCGGTCACCGCCGCCGCTTAATTCTTGCAGTTTTTCAGCGCCTCTCTCAGCCGTCCCAGGCCGTCCTCCAGGACCGCACGCGGACAGGCCGTGTTCATCCGCAGGAAGCGGTTCCCATTGCCGCCGAACTGCCCGCCCTCCGATAGATACAGGCCGGTCTTTCGGCGGATGAAGTCCGCCAGCTCGGCCGCGTCCCGCAGCCCCAGCCCGTCGATCGCCGCGCCGCAGTCCAGCCACAAAAGATACGTGGCCTCCGACGGCGCCACATGGATCTGCGGCAATTCTTCCTTAATAAATGCGCGCACCGTCCGCTTATTCTCAAACAGATACTCCCGCAGCGCTTCCAGCCAGTCCTCTCCCCGGCTAAAGGCCGCTGCCGCTGCCACCGCCGCGAACGCGTTCGGCTCCGCCACTTCGTCGGTGTTCAGCCCGCGCCAGACCTTATGGCGCAGCGTCCCGTCCGGCACAGCTGCCGCCGCCGTCTGCAGGCCCGCCAGATTGAATGTCTTCGTGGGGGCAATGCAGGTAACGCTGCAGCTTCGGCACAGTTCCGATACGGACGCGAACGGAACATATTCCCGGCCCGGATCCGTCAGGTCGCAGTGGATCTCATCGGAGATCACGGTCACGTGATAGCGCGCACACAGTTCCCCGATCCGCGCCAGCTCCCCGCGGCTCCAGATCTTCCCGGTCGGATTGTGGGGATTGCAGAGGATCATCAGGGAGGTCTGCGGGTCGGCCAGCTTCGCCTCCAGATCGGCGAAATCGATCTCGTACCGCTCCCCGTCATAGCGCAGAGGACTCTCCAGCACCTGACGGCCGTTATTTAAAATGGAATTGAAAAATATATTGTAGACCGGCGTCTGGATCACTACCTTTTCCGCCGGAGTCGTCAGCTTCCGCACCATGCTGGAGATCGCCGGGACCACGCCGGTGCAGAAGATCAGCCAGTCTTTCTCCATCTCCAGTCCATGCCGCCTGCGCCACCAGTTTATATAGGCCAGGTACCATTCCTCCGGCACGTCCTGATAGCCGAAGATTCCGTGGGCAGCCCGCCTCTCGATGGCCCTGCGCACCTCCGGCGCCGTGGCA
>CANQYH010000304.1 GCA_947628025.1 uncultured Lachnospiraceae bacterium
ATGTCCAGCATGATCAGCATGGATTCCCCTTCAATGAAAAGGAAGCTGAAATTCACATTATTGGGCAGCCTCCTGGTACGATGGCCGTTGAGCCAGCAATGGTCGATCTCCGTCTCCAGCCTGTGGATCAGGTAATCCCGAAGCTCTGTCTCTTTGGCGGCACGTTCCTCCATGTCCGCCATCGCCAGCTCTACCGCCTTGCCCAGTCCCGCGATGCCGGGCACATTCTCCGTGCCGCCCCGGCGTTTCCGCTCCTGGGCCCCGCCGTGGATAAAGGAACGGATCTTGACGCCGGTGCGGATATAAAGGAAACCGACGCCCTTGGGGCCGTTCAGTTTATGGCCGCTGGCACTCAGCATATCGATATGGTACTCGTCGACATCGATCGGCACATGGGCGTAAGCCTGAACCGCGTCGGTGTGGAACAGGATCCCGTGCTCCTTGGCGATCTCCCCGATCTCCCGGATCGGCTGGATCGTGCCGATCTCATTGTTCGCGAACATAATGGAGATCAGTATGGTATCCGGACGGATCGCTTTTTTAAGTTCGTCCAGTTTTACCGTACCAAATTCATCCACGTCCAGATAGGTGACCTCAAATCCCCGCTTCTCCAGGTACTCGCAGGTATGCAGCACCGCATGATGCTCGATCTTGCTGGTGATGATATGCTTCCCTTTGCTCTGATAGGCCTCCACCGCGGCCTTGATGGCCCAGTTGTCGGATTCGGTGCCTCCGTTCGTAAAATAGATCTCGCTCGCTTTCGCGCCCAGGGACTTCGCGATCGTTTCCCTGGCCTGGGCGATCGCCTCTTTGCAGGGGTTGGAAAATTCATAGATCGAGGACGGGTTCCCGTAATACTCGGTGTAATACGGCATCATGGCCTCCACGACTTCGGGCCGAACCCGGGTCGTCGCCGCATTGTCTAAATAGATCAGTCGTTTCATCTGTGCAATCCACCTTTCCATAGTATGAATGTTTGCTCTCTGCTTCATCATATGACGAAAACGTCCAAAACTCCCCTCTTACGGTCCGCAGAAACGCCGAACATTTCATCCACTCCTCTATTATATATGAATTTCCTAGTAATGCAATAGGAATTAAAAAAGATTTTCCGTTTATTTTTTCTTTCCTTTCCGAAAATATTCCCATAAAAGCAGCACGATCCCCGCGATCATAACTGCCCCCGATATGACTGCGCAGAAGCCCATCGTTCTTGCCGCAGACTCAAATACGCCGTCCATATTCGGTCCTTCCCGAAAATATACGACGCTGCCTATCATACCCAGACACAGATTCCTGAGCCACACAAACAGCGCGCACAGACAGCCCCCCAGCACCGTCAGGAAAAATCCGCCGTGTCCTCTTTTCAAGCAGTGGATAAACCATTTGACCAGTCCTATAACGATCAAAATAAGAACAAGGACTAAAACGATCTCGGAAATATCTACACCCGCAGCCAGCATTTTCCAATACCTCCTCTTCTGCCGCACAGAAATATTCCTGCACCCGGATTCGTTATGCGGACCGATTTTTCTTCATTATACAAGCTTCCATATTCCCGCACAAGTGGATTTTTTAAAGAGTTTCATGGCAGATCCCGGTTCTATCCTCATTTTTCCCATGCATAAGATACGGTAAACGCGCCCGCTCGAGGAACCGACCATCCATGACCGATTTTTTTAAAAAACATACGCTGATCGCCGGTACATTACTTTTGACAGCCACCGGCTTTATCACCCGGGTACTGGGATTCTTCTACCGCATCTTTTTGTCCCGCACGATCGGCGCAGAGGGACTGGGGCTTTACAATATGGTGCATCCGATCTACGGGATCTGCTTCGGCATCTGCGCCGGCTCCCTGCAGACCGCCATTTCCCAGTATACGGCGGCTCATCTCCCGCAGAGCCGCAGGATCTTCAAAACGGGACTTCTGATCTCCCTGAGTGCGGGTCTTGCGCTGGCCTGGCTCATCGCCCGTTTCTCCGGCCCCCTGGCCCATTATATCCTGCTGGAGGATCAATGCGCCGCTCTACTGCCGGTCATGGCGGTTTCCGTACCGTTCTCCGCTATCCATGCCTGCGTCAACGGCTACTGCTACGGTCTCCAGAAGGCCAAGGTTCCCGCTTTCGCGCAGATCGTGGAGCAGATCGTTCGGATGGGAGCGGTTTTCCTGATCGCCGGTATCCTGCTGGAACAGGGGCGCGAGATCACCGTAGAACTGGCCGTGGCCGGACATCTGATCGGCGAGATCGCTTCCTGCCTGTATACGGTATTCTGCTTTACGTTTCTCAATCTGGAACCCCAAGACGCCGGTTCCCGCCGCGCGGAAAGCGGGACGCGGATCGGTCAGAAACAGGAAAATACGGCTGCCGGACGCGGCGCAAAGAACAGAAAGACCTCCAAAGAAGCAGAACCGGCCGGGGAATTTGCACAGATCGCTTCCGCCCTGATGGCGCTGGCGCTCCCGCTCATGGGCAGCCGCCTGATCCTCAATCTCCTAGCCAGCGCCGAATCCATCTGGATCCCCAACCGCCTGACCGCTTTCGGCATGTCCGCGTCGGAGGCCTTCAGCGTCTACGGAGTCCTGACCGGTATGGCGATGCCTTTTATCCTGTTTCCGTCCGCCATCACCAATTCCATGGCGGTCGTCCTGCTGCCCGCCGTAGCGGAGGCCCAATCCTCGGGCCAGCCAAACCGCATCGCCCAGGCAGTTACCATCTCGCTGCGCTACAGCCTCTATATGGGCATCCTCTGCATCGGCGTTTTCACATTGTTTGGGGAATCTCTGGGCGTCAGCGTTTTTAAAAATGCCGCGGCCGGAAAGTTCATGCGGATCCTAGCCTGGCTCTGCCCGTTCCTGTATCTCTCTACCACCACCGGCAGTATCCTGAACGGCCTGGGCCGGACGCGGACCACATTCCTGCAAAGCGCAGCCGTCCTGCTGCTGCGGATCGGATTTGTGCTGTTCGGCATCCCCCGTTTCGGCATCCTGGCCTATCTCTGGGGTATGCTGGCGGCGGAGCTGCTCCTGTCGTTCCTGCACCTGTGGTCGCTGAAGCGGATCGTATCTTTCTCCTGGAACATATGGGAAATGGCGGTGCGCCCCGCCGCCTTTCTCCTCCTGTCGATCGGCGTACTGCGCTTCCTGCAGGGGATCGCCGCAATGACCACTGTAACCTGTAACCTGCCTGATTTTATTAAAACAGCCGTCCAAGCTGCTGTTCTGGCGCTCTGCTACGGCTTTCTCCTGCTGACGGCGCATACGGCCAAAAAACAGCCGTCTGCGTTTCCGGAAAGAGCGCGGTAACGCCCCGACGGCTGTTTGGCCTGAGATGCAAATGCCGAATGACAGCTGAAAGCCCGGCTGCAATACGATAAATTTTTCACACCGCTCGGCCCGCAAAGCAAGTATGTGATGACCGTTGAAATCCCGGCTGCAATATGGCGGCAACATACCTTTCAACCTGCGAAACAAGTACCTAACGACAGCTCAATCTCGGCCACAACACGGCAATGCCGCCATACAACCATCCCGCAAAACCCGGCCCGCCGCGAAACCTAAGTCAGACGCAAAAAACTGACGGATATGGTTTTTGACCATCATTTCCGTCAGTTCCTTGCCTCAACATTCTTTCTCCAACGGGCATACACGGATATCCCTCATATCACGCCTGTCCCGGCGCCATGTCTTTGCTGGGCCGCCAGACAAAAACCTGCGGAAAACGCCATCGCGCCGGGCCGGACAGCATATTTTTTAAAGCTCTCCTGCGGGTGTGCACATACAGC
>CANQYH010000305.1 GCA_947628025.1 uncultured Lachnospiraceae bacterium
ACATAATCCTCCAGCACGGCCGCCTTGTCCTTAAAACTGACGCTCGCATCGCTCAGGGCCGCGTAAAGGGCGTCGTTGGAATAATCCTCCTGCGCTTCCAGGATCGAAAGCACCTCGTTCAGCACTTTCAGAGAAGTCTCTTTCGTGCTCTTCATCTTTTTATGGCAGTACATCTCCGGATCGTACTCCGGCAACTCCTGGAAGAAATCGACAAGCCCGCCGATATCCGGCAGCACCTCGATCCGGGTCTTCACCATAGCCGCGATCTTTTTCAGATCCAGATCTTTCGTAACGGCCGCCCGGAGATAGGGCTCCGCCAGCCCATAGAACCGGTCGAACTCCATCGCTTTCAGGTACTCGCCGTTCATCCAGCGCAGCTTCGTCATATCGAACACCGCCGGGGACTTGCTGATGCGCCGGTAATCGAACACCTGCACCAGCTCCCGGAGCGAATAGATCTCCCTCTCCTCCTCCGGGCACCAACCCAGAAGCGCGACGAAATTCACCACCGCCTCGCTGACAAAGCCCTGCTCGATCAGGTCCTCATAGGAGGAATGACCGCTGCGCTTGGAGAGCTTTTTATGCTCCTCGTTGGTGATCGTGGGGCAATGGACGTAGACCGGCACTTCCCAGCCAAAAGCCTCGTAGAGGCGGTTGTACTTGGGCGAAGAGGAGAGGTACTCGCTGCCACGCACCACATGGGTGATGCCCATCAGATGGTCGTCCACCACATTGGCAAAATTGTAGGTAGGGAAGCCGTCGGACTTGATCAGGACCATATCGTCCAGTTCCGCGTTGTCCACGGAAATATCCCCATAGATCTCGTCGTGGAACGTAGTCGTCCCCTCGGTGGGATTGTTCTGGCGGATCACATAGGGTTTGCCTGCGGCCAGATTCGCCTCTATCTCCTCTTTGGACAGATGGAGGCAATGTTTGTCATAGGTCATGATCTCCTCGCCGTTTACCACCCGTTTCAGCGAATCCAGACGCTCCTGATCGCAGAAGCAGTAATAGGCCTCGCCTTTCTCCACCAGTTTCTTCGCGTAGGTCATATAGATCCCCTGGGCCTGCCGCTCGCTCTGGACGTAGGGTCCCACGCCGCCGTCCTTGTCCGGTCCCTCGTCGTGAATCAGTCCCGTCCCCGCCAGGGTCCTGTAAATGATCTCCGTCGCGCCCTCCACGTAGCGCTCCTGGTCCGTATCCTCGATCCGCAGGAGGAAATCGCCTCCCTCATGCTTCGCGATCAAATAAGCGTAAAGCGCCGTCCGCAGGTTGCCCACATGCATCCTGCCCGTCGGACTGGGCGCGTATCTCGTCCTGATCTTTGTCATAAATGTCTCTCTCCTTTATGCCCCGGTCCGCCGTCATCCCGACCGGGCCCCGAAATTTTTATTACCGTTTGATTATACAACGTTTATTCCGTTTTGTCATTCTTTTTCTCCCGCAGACATAAAAGCCGTTCGGGGCGGCCAGGCTTTTTCAGCCGGGCCGCCCCGCGGTACCTTTCTTTCTTACTTCCTGTTTTTCTTGTCTTTCCCAGGCTGCTTCCGGCCGGGAACCAATGGCCCGTTACGGACCTCTCCGTTCCCGGACCAGACCCCGGCGGATCATTCGGATCCGCCGCTTACCGGATCATTCCTCGTCTTTTCTCCTGCGAAACGCCGGATAGGCCAGGATTCCCATTCCTGCCAACGACAGCGCCAGCATCAGGATCCATTTCTCGATCGCCAGCCCGTCTCCCGTCTTCGGCGTGTTCCAGGCCAGCGGCACATCCTCTACCGGGATGTACTCGTACTGCTGCGTATCCGGGTTCCACACTTTCATGTAGCTCCTCGGCACTCCGTCCTCCCAGATCGTCACATAATCCGGGCTGTTCGGGTCGTTCGGATCCGGCAGCTCCGTCGGGTACTCCGGCGTCAGCGGCGTCTCTTCGGGCGTGTTTTCCGGAGGCGTATCGACCGGCGAGGTCTCCGGAGGCGTCTCTGACGGCAGCGTCTCTTCGGGCGTGTTTTCCGGCGTGCTTTCGGGTGTTGACTCCGGCGCGCTCTCGGGCGTGCTTTCCGGTGTCGGCTCCGTCGTCCTCTCCGGCGTCGGCTCCGGCTCATCCGGTTCATCCGGCTCATTCGGTTCATCCGGCTGCTTGACCGGGTTCTCCGGAATCTCCGTCCACTGCTCCGGTTCGTCGTCGATCTGCACGGATGCCTGGTTCTTCACGATGCCTTTCCGCACCGCCGTCCGGTTCACTCTCACGGTCAGCGTCACGTATCCCTGCGCCCCGGCGGCCGCCTTAAACTCCCACGTCACGGTGCGGCCGCTCCCGGCGTATTCGCCGCCGTCGCTGCTGCTCACATAATCCAAACCGCTGTCCAGCGCATCGCGGATCGTGATCTTCGCTTCCGCGTCCTTCGGATTCTGCCAATAGATCCGGTATGTGATCTCCTGGTTCCGGGAAACTTCCTTTCCGTTGCCCGGCGTTACCTCCGTCTTGTGCGGTCCCTCCAGCGGGTTCTCCGGCTTCTCCGTCGCCTTCTCAGGATTATTGCCGACCTTTACATACGCCTGGTTCTCAACTATGCGTTTTTCCAGCGCGGTCTCGTTGACCTGCACGGTCAGCTTCACGATGCCCTCTGAATTCGCCGCCGCATTTTCGATCGTCCATGTTACCGTATGCGCGGAAGCGTCATACACTCCATCCGGATCCGCGCTCACGAATGTCACGCCC
Source organism: uncultured Lachnospiraceae bacterium (assembly GCA_947628025.1). Taxonomy (GTDB): domain Bacteria; phylum Bacillota; class Clostridia; order Lachnospirales; family Lachnospiraceae; genus UBA3402. The sequence goes on from CANQYH010000305.1 coordinate 2,723, forward strand.
GGATCCAACGGATCGCGGATGACCACGTCTGTTGGCACATCGTACGGATTCTGCCAGGTGATCTCGTAATCGATCGTATCTCCTACGCTCACCAGCTCTCCATCACCCAGCGTTACCTCTGTCTTGTGCGGGCCCTCCAGCGGGTTCTCCGGCTTCTCCGTCGCCTTTTCAGGGTTATTGCCGACCTTTACGAACGCCTGGTTCTCAACCATGTATTTTTTCAGCGCGTTCCCATTGACTTTCACGGTCAGCGTCACGCTGCCCTCTGAATTCGCCGCCGCATTTTCGATCGTCCAGGTCACCGTATGCGCGGAAGCGTCATACACTCCATCCGTATCCGCGCTTACAAACGTCACGCCCTCATCCAGCGGGTCGCGGATGACCACTTTTACAGCCTCATCGTACGGGTTCTGCCAGGTGATTTCGTATTCGATCGTATCTCCTACGTTCACCAATTTTCCGTCGCCCGGCGTGAGTTCTGTCTTATGCGGATCTTCTACCGGGTTCTTCGGGATCTCCGTCTCCTCCTCCGGCTCATTGTTTACGGACACATACGCCTGGTTCTCAACGACCTTTTCTTTCATCGCGTTCTCGTTGACTTGCACGGTCAGCTTCACGCGGCCCTCTGAATTCGCCGCCGCATTTTCAATCGTCCAGGTCACCGTATGCGTGGACGCGTCATACACGCCATCCGTATCCGCGCTTACGAAGTCCACGCCCTCATCCAGCGGGTCGCGGATGACCACGTCCACGGACTTGTCGTACGGGTTCTGCCACGCGATCACGTAATCGATCGTATCTCCCACGCTCACCAGCTCTCCGTCGCCCGGCGTTACTTCTGCCTTGTGCGGGCCCTCCAGCGGGTTCTCCGGAATCTCTGTCGCTTTCTCAGGGTTATTGCCGACCTTTACGAACGCCTGGTTATCCACCATGTATTTTTCCAGCGCGTTCCCATTGACTTTCACGGCCAGCTTCACGCGGCCCTCTGAATTCGCCGCCGCATTTTCAATCGTCCAGGTCACCGTATGCGCGGATGCGTCATACACGCCACCCGTATCCGCAC
>CANQYH010000306.1 GCA_947628025.1 uncultured Lachnospiraceae bacterium
CTCAAACAAAGGGATCGTCTTGTCCCTGGCTTCCTCCAGGATCCGGTAATCGAATTCCAGCCAGCTCAGTTCCCGGTTCACAAAATTCTCCGGCTTCACAAATCTCGCGTCGATCTCCGCCATAGCTATACCCTCCTTTTCTGCTTCAGCACCGGCCGGATGCCGAAGATCTCTTCAAAAAACGCCGTACCACTCTGCACGAACAGGGCTTCCAGACTCAGATCACCCTCATAATTGGTGGAGATCAGCAGGTCGTCGCCCCGCACTCCCATCCGGCAGTCCGTCAGCTTCTGACGGTAGCTGGCATCCAGGGCCACTGCCAGACGAAGCATGGCCGTCAGCTTGGCGGTGCGGATGTCCGATTTATCGTAATCGAAGCGGCTGGCGTGGTACAGCACCACGTTGGCCACCAGCTCCCGCTCCGCGTGAGACAGGCCGATGATCTCGGTGGACATTACGATATTGTACGAGCACTGGCTGTAATTGCGCATGGAGATATATTTACCGCTGCCGTACAGCACGGCGGCGATACGCAGCAGCAGCCGGTCTCTCTGGTCCAGACCGTGATGGCGCTTCATAGCGTCAAACATCTGGACCGCCAGGGCTTCCACGCATAAAATATGGCTGTTGCCGCAGCGGTAACGCTTGGCGATATTGCGGGCGGAAGCCAGTATATCCTCGTCAAAATTGTGGGTCAGGCGCAGGCAGCGGGCCGACTGGGCGTACTCCGCGGCGATCCCGTCGCAGAGGCGGATACCCGGGGCCCACACCATCTCGGCGCCGGTCATCTGCAGGATGCGCATGTAAATGATCGCGCTGGGGATCAGTATCTCCGCGTAGCCCTCATTGATGCCGAACTCGTCCTCGATCTGGGCCATCGGCATACTCATCAGCTGATCGTAGACCTGGTTGAATTCCTCGCGCGTGATGTGATTGACGTAATTATCGCCGGTCACTTTCCGCATCATGATCATGATGGAATCGCCGATGCCGATCAGGTTCTGGATCTCGCGGTCCCGCAGGTACAGCTTTTTAAATTTGATCAGCTCGTGGTCCATGATCTCCTCGACAATGGACTGCTCCATGGAACCGGCGGCCTGGATCTGGGACAGGATATCGCGGATCTTCAGGACGCCCGGGATGATGTTCTGGGTCGTCACCAGGCTCTCCTTGTCGAACAGCGACAGCTGGGTGCTGCCGAAACCCACGTCCGCGATGGCCGTGCCTTTCTGGATGATCTTCTCGAACTCGGCCGCTTTCGTCGCAATGGCCTTGTAACTCAGAAAGCGCTGCTCGGAATTGTTGATGATCCGCACCTGGATGCCGGTCTGCACCTCGATCTGGTCCAGGATGATCTTGTTGTTGATCGCCTCGCGCATGGCGCTGGTGGCGTAAGCCCGATATGCTTCCACCTTGTAGCTTTTCATGACCCTGGAAAAATCTCCCAGCACGCGGCACATCTCGTCCACCAGACGGTAGCTGATCTTGCCGGTGTGGTAGGTCTCCCGTCCCAGAGCGATCACATGGCGCAGATGGTCGATCTGGCGCATACCGTTTTTCGGCGACATTTCATAAATGCCCATCTCCAGCTCGAACGAGCCTACGTCGATAGCCGCAAACAAATGGTTTGCCATAGCTGCTCCCCCCTGTCCTTTTTATAAACTTTGCTGCGTTTGTTCATTCATCCGGCTGCTTCCGGCCGACGCATCGTCACTCCGGGAGCCAGTCTCCGCCGGCTGCTTCCGCCGTATATTCCCCAGTTCCCAGCAAATACGCGATAAACTGGGCCGCCGTGCGCCCGGACAGGCCACCGTGCTGCAGTTCCCATTTGTTGGCTTCCGCCAAAAGCACGTCCTCCGGCATCGTCACATGATGCCGCTCCGCCAGGACTTTCACGATATTCTGGAACTGTTTTTTGTCCGGCGAGCCGAAATAGATCGTGACGCCGAACCGGGCCACCAGCGACAGCTTTTCCTGCACCGTGTCGTTGGCGTGCAGATCGTCGTCCAGCTCCCGCTTGTCGCTGAATTTCTCCCGGATCAGATGGCGGCGGTTGGACGTGGCGTAGATCAATACGTTTTTCGGCTTGCGCCCCAGGCCGCCCTCTATGATCGCCTTTAAATATTTGTACTCCAGTTCGCTCTCTTCGAACGACAGATCGTCCATATAGACAATAAATTTATAATTCCGGTCCTGCACCTGCTCCAGGATCGACGACAGCGCGTGGAACTGATGCTTGTAGACCTCGATGATGCGCAGCCCCCGCCCGTAGTATTCGTTTAAAATGGCCTTGATGCAGGAGGATTTGCCGGTGCCGGCGTCGCCGAACAGCAGCACATTATTAGCGGCCCGTCCCTGCAGAAACGCCTCTGTATTCTCGATCAGCTTCTTTTTCTGGATCTGATAACCCACGATATCGTCCAGATAAACGTGCTCGACGTTGACGATGGGGACCATCCGGGCCTCGTGACCGTTCTCCTCCACGCGGAACGCCTTGTTCAGCCCGTATTTGCCTACCCCGAACTCCCGGTAAAACTGGGTGACGTCCGCCTGAAACTCGTTCACATTTTTCGCGCGGCCAAGCGTTACGGACAGCCGGATGATCCGGTCCCGGATCCGCTTGTTGAAGATCCGGCTCCCATCGTCCGCGGGATGGAAATCCGCCAGGTCGTGCCAAAGCGACGCCGGAGCCGCCTCATTTTCCGCGTGTTCTTCCGCGGACCCTGCGCCGCGGCCGCCCGTGTTCGCCACTTCCGCGGGTCCTGCACCGCAGCCGCCCGTGTTCGCCTCGGGAGCCCCGCCGCGTCCCGCCGGCAGCATGGCAGGACCGCCGCTGCCGGCAATTCCTCGGTCCAGCCGCGTAACGTCCCGGTCGAACAGCTCCTTAAACACCGCGAAATCCTGCCGCGCCAGATGGCTCAGCGTGCCTCCCACGTCCCCGCGTATCTCGCAGGCAGTGCTGAACGCATTTTCGTGCTGGGCCAGGCAAAGAGCCAGAAAACAATGCCACAGGTTTCCCTCAAAACCATACTCCGCCGCCAGTTCGATCAGCCGCCCGGCGCAGGCGCAGGAAACCTCTTCCAACGAGCCGGAGCGCACGCCGCCGCACGCCGCATCCGCAAACGAACGTCCCTGCGCCTCTCCGGACGCTTTTCCGCTGCCGCACTCCGCCTGAGGACGCGCCGATTCCAGCAGCCGCTCCATCTCGTCAAACAGCGTCTGATACCGCAGATTTCTGTATAATACCAAAGGTCTCATAACCGTATTCCTTCCGTAAATCTTATTTCGGATCTGCCGCTTCGCGGGAGCCTACGGGTCCGGCATTTCCTCTGAAGAACCTTTCTCCGGCCGCTATCCACAGGTCCCGGCGTCTTCCCGGACATCGTTTCTCCGGCTGCTGTCCGCAATCCCGGGAGCCTGCGGCTCCATCCTTGTCCCGGCTTCCCCGGCCCGAAACGCGTCTCCTAATAATTCCCCAGGATCCGCAGATTCGCCGCTTCCTCTTTCATGGAAAGCAGGGCGTTCTGAATATTGGGCTGGCTTAGATTCCCCTCGATGTCTACAAAGAACCGGTATTCCCAGTTCCGGTCGGGAATGGGCCGCGACTCGATCATCACCATATTGACGCGGTTGTAGATAAAATTGCCCAGCATATTGTAAAGCGACCCGCTCTTATGGGGCAGTTCGAAACAGAGGCTGATCTTCCCCGCGCCGCGGCAGTAGACCTTCTCCCTCGCCAGGATCAGGAAACGGGTCGCGTTCT
>CANQYH010000307.1 GCA_947628025.1 uncultured Lachnospiraceae bacterium
TGCGTGTAGCCGCAGCGGGCCAGGTTCTCCTCGATCAGGGCCGTCTTCCGGGCGCTGATATCCCGCGCGTACACCCAGCCGGTCCCTCCCAACAGCGACAGGGCGTGCAGCGTCTTCCCGCCCGGCGCGCCGCAGACGTCCAGGACCGTATCGCCTTTTCGGATCCCGGCGGCCCTCGCCGCACAGGCGGAGCCCAGGTCCTGTACCGTGATCCGGCCCTGACGGAACGCCCCCAGCGATTCCACGCGGTCCACATGCTCCAGATACAGCATATCCTCCGCATACGGATTTTCCGTCACGGTCACGCCGTCCATCCGCAGACTGTCCGCGATCTCCTCTTTCGGAGCCCGGTCCAGATGGCAGCGGACGCTGATGGGGCGATCTTCCAGAAACGCTTCCAGCATCCCTCTCGTGATCTCCGGCCCGTACTGCTCCTGCCACCGGTCCGTCAGCCAGCGGGGCATCGAATACCGGACCGCATCGTCCGGGAACGCAAAACTCCCTTTCTGCCTGGAAATGCTCCGCAGTACGCCGTTTACATAACCGGAAAGCCCCTGGAACCGGCGCTTTTTGGCCAGTTTCACCGCCTCGTTGCAGACCGCGGGATCGGGGACCCGGTCCATATAAAGGATCTGGTACGCCGACATGCGCAGCAGGCAGCGGACCAGCGGCTTCATCCGTTCCGTCGGGGTGCGGGAGACCTGATCCAGGATCCAGTCGATCTGGAACTGGTATTCGAGGGTTCCCTCCACCACGCGGGTGACAAAGGCCCGGTCCTGCTTTTCCAGGTACTGGTATTTCCCCAGGGCCTGCCCCAGGACCACATGGCTCAGACCGCCCCGCTCCGTGATCTCCATCAGGATATCGAGGGCCAGCTCCCGGCCGCCGTACTCAGTCACGCCGTCTGCCTCCTCCGAACAGGATCACCAGACGCAGAAGCTGCAGGATCGACGTGGCGGCAGCCGCCACATAGGTCAGGGCCGCGGCTCCCAGCACCTTGCGGGTCTGGGCCACCTCGTCCCCGTGCAGGATGCCGACCCGGTCCAGAAGCGTCACCGCCCGCCGAGAGGCATTGAACTCCACCGGCAGCGTGATCAGCTGGAACAGGACCACCAGCACGAACATCCAGATACCGATATTTACGATGGTGCTGCCGGCCCCGCCGATCAGCAGGCCGATCAGGATCAAAGGCCAGGACAGCGTGCTTCCGAAATTCACGACCGGCACAAACGCAGCCCGCAGCCGCAGCGGCGCATACGATTCGTTGTCCTGCATCGCGTGTCCGCACTCATGGGCCGCTACCCCGAGCGCCGCAACCGACGTGGAGCCGTAAACCGCGTCCGACAGATTCACGGTCTTCGTCCTGGGATCGTAATGGTCCGTCAGCTGTCCGGAGACATGCTGGATCGCCACATCGAAGATCCCCTGGGAATTCAAAAGCCGCCGGGCCGCCTCCGCGCCGGTCATGCCGGTCATGCTGCGGACGCCGGAATATTTTTTAAACGTGCCGTTGACGCGGGCGGACGCCCACAAGGACAGCGCCGCGCCGATCAGCACCAGAATGATCGTAGGATCAAAACCATATCCGTACCCATACATATGAAACAACTCCTTTCCGCGATCTCTTATTATTCTGCGGTTTTCCCAAAGACCGTGTGTTCTTTTACGGGATAACCGCGCAGAAACGCATCCACATCCATCTGTTTTTTGCCCTCCGGCTGCAGCGACAGCAGCGCCAGAGTCCCCCTGCCTGTCTTTACATACAGAGAAGTCTTATCCACCCGCACAACTTCCCCGCAGCAGCCGCCGTATTCTTCGCCGACGACGCGGGCTTTCCAGATCTTTAACGTCTTCTCCCCCCAGCGGGTATAGGTCCCGGGCCAGGGATCCAGGCCACGGATCAGCCGCTCGATGGCCGCCGCCTCCATGGTCCAGTCGATCTCACCCATGGTCTTCGTAAGCATCTTCGCGTAATGGGTATCCGTCTCTCCCTGGGGCCTGCGCACCGCCGTGCCGTCCTCCAGCTTTTTCAGCGTCGAGACGATCAGTTCCGCGCCCAGACGGCTCAGCTTGTCGTGGAGGCTGCCGCCCGTCTCGTCCTCCGCAATGGGGATCTCCGCCTGTTCCAGGATATCCCCCGTGTCCAGCCCCGCGTCCATCATCATCGTCGTCACGCCGGTGACAGTCTCGCCGTCGATGACCGCCCACTGGATCGGCGCGGCTCCCCGGTACTTAGGCAGCAGCGAGGAATGGACGTTGACGCAGCCCAGGGGCGGGATATCCAGCACCGTCTGGGGCAGGATCTGTCCGAACGCCGCCACCACCATGACCTTTGGAGCCAGGTCTTTCAATACTTCCACGAATTCCGGGGCGCGCACCCTGACCGGCTGATAGACATCCAGCCCCAGTTCCAGGGCCTTTTCTTTCACCGGCGTCATAAGCACCGCCTTGCCGCGGCCTTTCGGCTTATCCGGCTGCGTCACCACACCCACGACCTGATGGCCCGCCGAAACCAGGGCCTCCAGGACCGGCACCGCGAAATCCGGCGTCCCCATAAATACGATCCTCATGCCTCTTCCTCGCCTTCCTCTTCCTCCAGCTCCGAGTTGTCATGGAGACCGTCCTCCGCCAGAGCGACGTACAGCTTCCCGTGGAGATGGTCGACCTCGTGGCAGATACACCGGGCCAGCAGTCCTTCCGCTTCCAGCTCGTAGGGCTTCATGTGCTCATCCATCGCCCGGACTTTCACTTTTTCCGGCCGCGTCACCACGCCGAATTTGCCCGGGACGCTCAGGCATCCCTCATGTCCCGTCTGGCTGCCCTCGCAGGATAGGATCTCCGGATTGACCAGCACATACTGGTTCCCGTCGTCCACGTCGATCACCACGATCTGCTTCAGGATCCCCACCTGGGGCGCCGCCAGACCCGCGCCGTTTAATTCGTACATCGTCTCAAACATATCGCTGATCAGCACCGACAGCCTGGGCGTCATGAATTTCACCGGCTTGCACTCTTTTGTCAGTATCTCGTCTCCCATGGTCCTTACGTTCCGAATCGCCATCGCACTCTCCTCTTTCTGCTTCCTCCCATGCCGCTGCCGCCGCTTCGCCGCCCCAGCTGTATCTGCTCCAAAAACGATCTGCGGCGCACCCTTTTCTACGCCAGATCGTACTGCATCATGACATGCGAAAACCAGGACGCCTGTCCGCTCCGCGCTTCCAGTTCATCCTTGATCTTTATTAGTATATCATACTTTTCCTGTTTCAAGTATAAATTTTTTCTATAGATATCATTAACTTTATAGACGGGCGCCTCCGCGGGACCGATCAGCTCGATCCGGCCCGCCGTCTCCAGCGCGGACACCCAGCCGTAGAGCTCTTTCATGGCCTCGTTTAAGCGCGCTTCCTCCCTCGACGAGACCAGCACCGACAGAAGCCCGCAGGCCGGAGGATAATGCAGCACCTGCCGGTAGGCCATTTCCTGCCGGAAAAAGGTCTCGTAATCCTGGGCGGCCGCGCAGGCGATGCTGTAATGCTCCGGATTGTAGGTCTGGATGATCACCTGGCCCGCCGTCTCGTCCCGCCCGGCGCGGCCCGCTGCCTGGGTAAGCAGCTGAAAAGTCCGCTCCCCGCACCGGAAGTCCGACGAATACAGGGACAGATCCGCGGCCAGGATCCCCACCAGCGTCACGCGGGGAAAATCATGGCCTTTCACGATCATCTGGGTGCCCACCAGGATGATCGTGAAAGGCCA
>CANQYH010000308.1 GCA_947628025.1 uncultured Lachnospiraceae bacterium
CATGGAGAGCTTCGCCTACATGAATCTGGGGTATGCGGACGAGCGGGAGCTGGGGCCCGGCGAGATCGTGAGGGTCACGCCGGACGGGATCGAGCAGCTGGCCGCGCCGGGGGAGGAGATGCAGATCTGTTCGTTCCTCTGGGTATACTACGGATATCCGCCGTCCTCCTACGAGGGGATCAACGTGGAGGAAATGCGCTACCGCTGCGGCAGTATGCTGGCGAAACGGGACATGGCCGCGGGGCTGGTCCACCCCGATATGGTGGCCGGCGTGCCGGATTCCGGTACGGCCCACGCCATCGGCTACGCCAATGAGTCCAAGATCCCGTTTACGAGACCGTTTATCAAATACACGCCCACCTGGCCGCGTTCGTTCATGCCGGTCAGCCAGAACCAGCGCAACCTGATCGCCAGGATGAAGCTGCTGCCGGTCAAGGCGCTGATCGAGAACAAGCGTCTGCTTCTGATCGACGATTCCATCGTTCGCGGGACCCAGCTGCGGGAGACGACGGAATTTCTGTATCAGAGCGGCGCGAAAGAAGTGCATGTGCGCCCGGCCTGCCCGCCGCTGGTCTACGGCTGTAAATTTTTGAATTTCTCCCGCTCCAAGTCGGATCTGGATCTGATCGCCCGCCGGGTGATCCTGGCCCGCGAGGGAGAGAATGCGGAGAAGACGCTGGCGGAGTACGCGGACCCGGAAAGCGACCGCTACGAGGCCATGCTGGAAGAGATCCGCAGGCAGCAGAATTTTACGTCGCTGCGGTACCATCGTCTGGACGATCTGGTGGAATCCATCGGTCTTCCGAAATGTAAACTCTGTACCTACTGTTTCGACGGCTGTACAGGAGGCTGCGGGGAAAAGGCGGAAACCCAGGCCTGAGCGGGCGCGTATTTCAGCCGGAGACAGGCGGCATCGCGGTACTGCGCTAGGGATCGGATCCGGGGCGCACATACGGACGGCCGCCGTTTGGAACCATCCGGCCCCTGCCGGAACGCGGCGCAGCAAATGTGGTTCCGATTGGAGAGTGGCGGCAGGGAACGATACGGAAATCGGACAGGGGAGGAGCTATGGCAGCGAGCCTTTTGCACACGCCGGAGGGCGTGAGAGATATTTATGGCGGGGAATGTGCCAGGAAGCTGGAGGTCCAAAGCCTGATCAGCAAGGTATTCCGCCGCTACGGCTATCAGAACATTGAGACGCCGACCTTTGAATTCTTTGACATTTTCAGCAAGGAACGCGGCAGCGTTACCTCCCAGGAGATGTTCAAATTCTTTGACCGGGACAACAATACGCTGGTGCTGCGCCCGGATATGACGCCGGCCATCGCCAGGTGTTACACCAAATATTTTATGGAGGAACAGGTCCCGGTGCGCCTCCGCTACCGGGAGCGGACCTTTATCAATAACAACAGCTACCAGGGACGTCTGAAAGAAACCACGCAGACCGGAGTGGAGCTGATCGGCGACGATTCCGCCGGCGCGGACGCCGAGGTTATCGCCATGGTCGTGGACGCCCTGAAAAGCGCCGGGCTCCGGCAGTTCCAGGTCGAGCTGGGACAGGTGGACTTTTTCCGCGGCCTGACCGAGGAAGCCGGCATGGACGCGGAGACCCGGGAGACGCTGCGGGAGCTGATCGAGAATAAAAATTATTTCGGCGTGGAGGAGCTGGTCTCGCGCCAGGAGATCTCCGCGGAGCTGAAAGAACTGTTTCTCCGGCTGCCGGAGCTGTTCGGCGGGTTTGAGATGCTGCCGGAGCTGAAAGAGAAGATCACAAACGCCCGTTCCCGCCGGGCGATCGAGCGCTTGCAGCAGGTGCAGGAGATCCTGGAGCAGTACGGCCTGGCGGATTATGTGTCCTGCGATCTGGGGATGCTGGGCAATTATCAGTATTACACCGGGATCATTTTCAAGGCCTATACCTACGGCAGCGGAGAATATATCGTGACCGGCGGCCGGTACGATCATCTGCTGCGGCAGTTCGGGAAAGACGCGGCGGCGGTCGGGTTCGGCATCGTGATCGACCGGCTGATGCTGGCTCTTTCCAGGCAGAATATAGAGATCGGCGTCGCCGCTGTCCACCGGCTGATCTTGTATGAAGCTGCCGCGCAGCAGGAAGCGGTCCGGCGTGCGGCGGCGCTTCGCGCGGACGGAGAAAATGTCTGCCTGACGCTTCGGAACCCTCGGGCGGGGTTGGAAGTCTACAAAGAATTTGCGAAGAAAAACGGGATCGGGCAGATCGAATACTTAGACGGCGGCGGGACGGCGGTCTGGACGCCCGAAAAAAACGCAGACTGAGAAAGCGGAGGGAAGCGAACGCATCTATGAGTTATTTGACGATTGCCCTGACCAAGGGCAGGCTGGCCTTTCAGACGCTGGAGCTTTTAGAGAAAATAGGGATCACCTGCGGCGAGATGAAAGATAAAAATTCCCGCAAGCTGATCTTTACCAACGAGGAGCTGGGCATCCGTTTCTTTCTGGCCAAAGCCAACGATGTGCCGACCTATGTGGAATACGGCGCGGCCGATATCGGCATCTGCGGCAAAGATACGATCCTGGAGGAGGGACGCCGCCTTTATGAGGTCGTCGATCTGGGGTTTGGAAAATGCCGCATGTGCGTCTGCGGACCGGAATCCGCCGGGGAGCTTCTAAAGCACCATGCGCTGATCCGGGTGGCGACGAAATATCCGAATATCGCCAAGGATTATTTCTATAATAAAAAGCATCAGACGGTGGAGATCATCAAGCTGAACGGTTCCATTGAGCTGGCGCCGCTGGTAGGCCTGGCGGAGGTGATCGTGGATATCGTGGAAACCGGCTCCACGCTAAGGGAGAACGGTCTGACGGTGTTGGAGGAGATCTGCGATTTGTCGGCCCGTGTGATCGTCAACCAGGTCAGCATGAAACGGGAGAACGAGCGGGTGACGCGGCTGATCCAGGACCTGAAAAGGCTGCAGGCATAGAAAACGAGTTTGATTTGATGAAATGCGCGGGAGGGAAGACCATGCGTATCATAAAACTGGATGAAACGACGAAAAAGAACATATTGTCCGATCTGCTGAAGCGCGATCCGAACCAATACGGCGAATATGCCGGCGTGGTGCAGGAGATCGTGGAGGCGGTAAAAGCGGGCGGCGATGAGGCCGTATTTGCCTACACGAAACAATTTGACGGCGTGGATATCACCGCGGAGACGGTCCGTGTGACGGACGAGGAGATCGCAGAGGCGGAGGCCGCGGTCGATCCGGAGCTGATCGCGGTCATGAAGCGCGCCATGCAAAACATCCGCGATTTCCATCAGAAGCAGGTGCGCCACAGCTGGTTCGATACGAAGCCGGACGGGACGCTGCTCGGGCAGAAGATCACGGCGCTGGAAAGCGCCGGCGTCTATGTGCCCGGCGGCAAGGCGGCCTACCCGTCGTCGGTACTGATGAATATCATCCCGGCGGAGGTGGCCGGCGTGAAACGGATCGTGATGGCGACGCCTCCCGGAAAAGACGGCAGGGTGGACCCGGTGACGCTGACGGCGGCCCGCCTGGCCGGAGCCGCGGAGGTCTACAAAGTGGGCGGCGCGCAGGCCATCGCGGCGCTGGCGTTCGGGACGGAATCGATCCCGCGGGTCAATAAGATCGTGGGGCCGGGAAATATCTTCGTGGCGCTGGCGAAGAAAGCGGTCTACGGGCATGTAAGTATCGACAGCATCGCCGGTCCCAGCGAGATCCT
>CANQYH010000309.1 GCA_947628025.1 uncultured Lachnospiraceae bacterium
CGATGGCGTGGGTCAGAGCATCCATACCGGTGGTGGCGGTCAGGCCTTTCGGCAGTCCGGCGGTGATATGGGGGTTCAGCATCGCGTAATGGGGGATCAGGCAAAAGGCGTTGATCGGATATTTGTGCCGCGTTTCGTCATCGGTGATCACGGCGGCCAGCGTCGTTTCGCTGCCGGTCCCCGCCGTCGTGGGGACCGCGATGAACAGCGGCAGTTCTTTCCAGATCCGCAGCACGCCTTTCATGCTGTTTACGCTGCGGTGCGGGTGAGCGATGCGGGCGCCCGCGGCCTTGGCGCAGTCCATGGCGCTTCCGCCGCCGAAGCCGATGATGGCGTCGCAGCGTTGGTCGAGATACAGTTTTCTGGCCGCTTCCACATTGGAAACGGTAGGATTGGGGACCGTATCCGCATAGACCGCGAAATCGATCCCCTCCGCCCGGAGAGCTTCCTCCAGCGGATGGGTCAGACCTGCGCCGCAGACGCCCCGGTCCGTGATGATCAGGACGCGGCGCTTCTTTTTGGACGACAGCAGTCCGGCGCATTCTTTCTCGTCGCGCAGCAGTTTCGGTTCGCGGTACGGGAGCACGGGAATGGCAGCCCGGAACGCGGTCTGAAAGGCGCGGCAAAAAGCACGATAAAACAGATTCATAATTTCTCCTCCCTGATGCGGGGCGTCCGGCTGTTTTTCCGCAGGCATCCTGTCTTTTTGCAGCGGCAGACATCGGGATGCGGGCGGAAGAGATGGACGCGCTGTCCGCTCATTTTCATATTATAATGACAGGAGACAGGGAAGTCAAATAAAATCCACGCTTTCGCCGCCTGCGGCGGAACGATTGGCGGTTTTGTGTTTTCGCAAAGCTATTGACTTCTTTTTCCAAACCACGTATAGTTATTACGATGAAGTCCGGAGGACCGGACAGACAGTACATCGTATTTGATTTCGTAGCCCAGGACATCGCGCCCCGCGGGGCGCGGACACGAGCGAGAGCAGGAGGAAGGACCATGAGCGTAAGACGGATCTATGTGGAGAAAAAACCGGCGTATGCGGTGAAAGCCAGGGAGCTGAAAGAAGAGATCGGAAGCTATTTGGGCATCGGCACGGCGGACCGCGTGCGGGTGCTGATCCGCTATGATATTGAGAATCTGTCTGAGAGTACGTACCGGGCGGCGCTGGGAACTATTTTTTCGGAACCGCCGGTGGATGAGGTGTATGAGGAAACGTTTCCCAGGGAGGAGCAGGATACAGTGTTTTCCGTCGAATACCTGCCGGGACAGTTTGACCAGCGCGCGGATTCCGCGGAGCAGTGCGTCAAGCTGCTGAACGAAGAGGAGGAACCTGTGATCCGATCGGCGACGACCTATGTGATCTCCGGCCGGCTGAGCGCAGAGCAGGCGGCGGCCGTGAGAGCGTTCTGCATCAATCCGGTGGATTCGAGGCAGGCTGGTGAGGAGAAGCCGGAGACGCTGACGGCGGTGTATGATACGCCGGCGGATGTGGCGGTGTTTGAGGGCTTCCGCGGTTTTGCGGAGCCGGAACTGCGGACACTCTACGATTCCCTGAACCTGGCCATGACGTTTAAGGATTTCCTGCATATCCAGAATTATTATAAGAAAGAAGAGCGCCGGGAGCCGACGGTCACGGAGATCCGCGTGCTGGATACCTACTGGTCGGACCATTGCCGCCATACCACGTTTTCTACGGAACTGAAAGACGTGACGATCACCGGCGGAGCCTACAGCGCCCCGATCGAAGCGGCGTACCGGCGTTACCTGGCCGACCGGGCGGTACTGTATCAGGGGCGGGACGACAAATATGTCTGCCTGATGGATCTGGCGCTTCTGGCGATGAAAAAGCTGCGGGCCGAGGGCAAACTGGCCGACCTGGAGGAGTCCGAGGAGATCAACGCCTGCAGCATCGTGGTGCCGGTGACCATCGACGGGGTCACGGAGGAATGGCTGGTGAATTTTAAAAATGAGACGCACAACCATCCGACGGAGATCGAGCCGTTCGGCGGCGCGGCTACCTGTCTGGGCGGGGCGATCCGTGATCCTCTCTCCGGCCGGACCTATGTGTACCAGGCCATGCGCGTGACCGGCGCGGCCGACCCGACGAAGCCGATCTCCGAGACGCTGAAGGGCAAACTCCCGCAGAGAAAGCTGGTAAACGGGGCCGCGGGCGGCTACAGCTCCTACGGCAACCAGATCGGTCTGGCGACCGGCTATGTAAAGGAGATCTATCATCCCAATTATGTGGCGAAGCGGATGGAGATCGGGGCCGTCATGGGCGCCGCTCCGAGGAAATATGTGAAACGGCTGAGCTCTGAGCCCGGGGATATCATTGTGCTTTTGGGAGGCCGGACCGGACGCGACGGGATCGGCGGCGCGACCGGATCGTCGAAAGTGCATACGGAGGCGTCCATCGAGGTCTGCGGCGCGGAGGTGCAGAAAGGAAACGCCCCGACGGAGCGGAAGATCCAGAGACTGTTCCGCCGCCCGGAGGTTTCGAGCATTATAAAGAAATGCAATGATTTCGGCGCGGGAGGCGTGTCTGTGGCCATCGGCGAGCTGGCGGCCGGCCTTTCCATTGACCTGGACAAGGTGCCGAAAAAATACGCCGGCCTGGACGGCACGGAGATCGCGATCTCCGAATCTCAGGAGCGGATGGCCGTGGTACTGGACCCGGCCGATGTGGAGAAATTTCTGGGCTTTGCGGCCGAGGAGAACCTGGAGGCGGTCCCGGTGGCCGTCGTGACCGGGGAGCCGCGTCTGAAAATGAACTGGCGCGGCAAGACGATTGTGGATATCAGCCGGGCGTTTCTGGACACCAACGGCGCCCATCAGGAGGCGTCGGTCGTTCTGGAAACGCCGGGACGCGAGGGCAACCCGTTCGCGGCAGCGGGAGTCAGCATGGCGTCTGAAGAAGCCGGAAGCGGCGCGGCCGCGTCCGAAACGGCGGCCAGTCCGTATTCCGCTTCCGGTCTCCGTGAAAAATGGCTGTCCGTCCTGTCGGATCTGAATGTCTGCTCCCAGAAAGGGCTGGTGGAGCGGTTCGACGGTTCCATCGGCGCGGGTTCCGTCTTTATGCCGTACGGCGGCAGGTACCAGCTGACAGAGACGCAGGTCATGGTGGCGAAGCTGCCGGTGCTTGAGGGGCGCACAGACACGGTGACGATGATGAGCTATGGCTTCGACCCCTATCTGTCCAGCTGGAGTCCATACCACGGGGCGGTCTACGCGGTGGTGTCCTCCGTGGCGAAGATCGTGGCCAACGGCGGCGATATGGATAAGATCCGTTTCACGTTCCAGGAATACTTTAAGCGGATGACCGAAGATCCTGCCCGCTGGGGGACCCCGTTTGCGGCGCTTTTGGGCGCTTACGACGCGCAGCTGGGCTTCGGGCTGCCGTCCATCGGCGGCAAGGACAGTATGTCCGGCACGTTCAACGACGAGCGCCACGGCGAGATTGACGTGCCGCCGACGCTGGTGTCATTCGCGGTGGACGTGGCCGCCCACGGCGATATCATTTCTCCGGAATTTAAGAAAGCCGGCGATCCGGTCGCGCTGTTCAGGATCGAGAGGGACCGCTGCGATCTGCCCGTTTACGCGCAGATGACGGACGGCTACCGGAAGCTGCGGCGGGATATCCAGGCGGGCCGGATCGTGTCGGCCTACGCGGTGGAGGGCCATGGACTGGCGGAGGCCGTTAGCAAGATGG
>CANQYH010000310.1 GCA_947628025.1 uncultured Lachnospiraceae bacterium
GGATCATGTTTCTCTGAATCAAATCTATATATCCCCATTCCCTCCGCGGACATCATTTGTTCGCCCGAATGCTGCCTAGCTCTAAGGCTCCAGCTCCAAATGCGTTTCCTTCAGAAACTCCTCCAGACTCTCCGCCCGGCGGGCCGCTTTCAGCCACAGGTCCAGCGTTTCCATACGTTCCTCCGACATGATCCGGCGTTTATATTCTTCCGGAAGATCGCAGACTTCTCCCAATAAAATGCAGATGCACTCTGCCTTTCCCTCCGCCTTTCCGTCTGCTTTTCCCTCTCTGTAGCCCTCTTTTCTGGTCAGCTTCAGATAGTCCCGCTCATTATACTCCGTTAAAAACATCTCCACTACCTCCCGTTTATAAAGAGACAGCACATCCGCCAATATCCCATCCCGGATGCAGGATTCCACCGCCAGATCCACCGCCTCCGGCAGCCTATAATCCTCCGCCAGATAACGGCGTACCCGGTCCACAAATTCCGCATATTCTTTCAGACGCCGGCAATGTTCCATCAGTACCCGGTTCTTCCCCAGGTTGATATTCAGCATCACCGCCCGGACTTCCAGGCACGGCTCCCGCCCCAACTCTCCCGAACCCTGCAGCCCGGGATAAAACGCGTCCGACAGCTTCAGCTCCACCCGGTCCGGCTCTTCCCGCGTCCCATTATAAAACACTACGTACTGAGGCGCAGGCAAGCACTTCAGCGTGCTACTGTAAATATCCAGTCCATGCTCTTTCACATATTTCTGATAGAGCCTGGCAAAGTAAAACAGTCCTCGTACCGGCATATTCGGGTTATAAGAACCCTGATGCTCCCACAAATTCAAAACATTGCCAAACAGAAACGCGATGTCGTTCTTCATCGACATATAGATCACGTCGTCCATCGTGTAGATCTCCAAGCTCTCCGGATCGTCGTAATCGCTCCCGTTCAGCGCATTATAAAGCGCCAGCAAATCCTCTTTTTCTCGGAAAAGGAAGCGAAACAGCCTGTCCTTATACCTGCGATTCGGCCGCAGCAGCGGCTTCCGGCGCGCCCTTAAACCTGCTTTCATACTATGTACCCCCATTATAAAAAAGATTGCGGCCCATTTCAATCCATTTATTTGAAATATCTTCGCCTATTTTTCTTTCGTATCATTCTGGAATTTCCGAAAAGACTCGCTTTCGGCCAGCTAAGGGTTCTTTCGTAAGATCTCTGCGCAGACGGCAAAGAAAATTATATTTTAATACTAATATATCTTGTCGTTTCCTGTCAATGATTTTCTAATATTTCTCCGTGATACCGCTTGCATTTTCACTTCGGCCCGATTATAATAAATTCAATATGTAAGCGCTTACATTATCTTGCAAAGGGGGGCAGAGCTGTGAATATCTACGACGTATCCGCACGGGCCGGCGTATCCATCGCCACCGTCTCCCGCGTTCTCAACGGCAGTCCCAATGTCAGCGAAAGGACCCGCAGCCACGTCCTGGCGGTCATGGAGGAATCAGGCTACACGCCGAATATCTTCGCGCGGGGGCTTGGCCTGGACACGATCAAAACCGTCGGTATCATGTGTTCCGACTCCTCCGACCCGTACCTGGCGAACGCGATCTATTTCCTGGAACGGGAGCTGCGCGGCTGCGGCTACGACTCTGTCCTCTGCTGTACCGGCGCTTCCCTGACCCGCAAACGCCAGTATTTTGACCTCCTGCTGTCCAAGCGCGTGGACGCCATGATCCTGGCGGGCTCCAAATTCGTGGAAATGAACCCGGACGACAACGCCTACCTGACCGAAGCAGCGGCCGGAATCCCGATCATGCTGGTCAACGGTTTCCTGGACGCGCCCGGCATCTACAGCACCGTCTGCGACGACCACGCGGCCATGTACGACACCGCCTGCCGTCTGATCCGCTCCGGCAAAAAGGACATTCTCTACCTGTACTCCAGCTATTCCTACAGCGGCGTCAATAAACGGCGGGGCTACGAGGACGCGCTGAGAGTCCATGGACTCCCGATCCGTGAAGAACGGATCCGCCGCTGCGATAAGGATCCGGGCAAAGCCAAAGAGCTGCTGCTTTCCCTGGCCGATTCCGGCTCCACATTCGACGCGGTCATGACCTCCGACGACTCCCTGGCCGTAGGCGCGGTCAAATACGCACACGCCAGAGGTCTTTCCATCCCGGATCAGCTCGCCGTCGTGGGATATAACAATTCGACTCTGTCGCGCTGCACCGACCCGGAGCTCTCCTCCGTGGACACCCGGATCGAGGCGCTCTGCACCGACACGGTAAAAAAACTTATGAAGATATTGAATGGGGAAGAAAATGTCGCCCAAAAGACGACGATCCCGGCGGAGTTCGTCCAGAGACAGACGACGAAAGTCTGAAACGGCAACTTTTCCTCATACCGTTTTTTGATTTTAGGGACAATGTGCTGCCGTTCTGTCCCGGTCGCACCGGCGCTGCCACATACCGGCCCCACGGCACGCACTTCCGCTCTTTTTCATCTCCTGCATATTACATTTCCGCCCATATCTGGCGGGAAATGATAAAACGGCCGGCCGCCCCGGGCGATACGGCGCTTATCCATTTTCAAGGAGGGATCCAATATGAAACCATTTATGGACAAAGATTTCCTGCTCTCTACCGACACGGCAAAGTCACTGTACCACGAATACGCAGCCAATATGCCGGTTCTGGACTATCACTGCCACATCAATCCCCAGGAGATCGCCGAGGACCGCCGGTTCGACAATATCACCCAGGTATGGCTGGGCGGCGATCATTACAAATGGCGGCAGATGCGCACAAACGGCATTGAGGAGGAATATATCACCGGCGGCGCCAGCGACCGTGAAAAATTCCAGAAATGGGCGGAGACGCTGCCGAAGCTGATCGGCAACCCGCTGTACCACTGGAGCCATATGGAACTGCGCAATTACTTCGGTTATTCCGGTTATCTGAACGGGGATACCGCGGAGGAAGTCTGGAATCTGTGCAACGCCAAACTGCGGGAACCGTCCATGTCTGTCCGCAATATCATCCGCCAATCCCATGTGACCCTGATCTGCACCACCGACGATCCCGTCGATTCCCTAAAGTGGCACCAGATGATCGCCGCAGACAGCACGTTCGATGTGCAGGTACTGCCCGCCTGGCGGCCGGACAAGGCCGTCAATATCGAGAAGCCGGATTTCGCCGCCTATATCAAAAAATTGTCCGCAGCCAGCGGCGTTCACATCTGCTGCATACACACTCTGCAGGAGGCCCTGAAAAACCGGATGGCTTATTTCGACGCCAACGGCTGCCGCGTCTCCGACCACGGGCTGGAATACGTGATGTACGCCCCTGCATCCGAGGAGGAGGCCACCCGGATCTTCCAAAAGGCCCTTGCCGGCGAACCCACCTCCCGGGAAGAACAGGCCCGATACAAAACGTTCCTGATGCTGTTTCTGGCGAGACAATACTGCCGTCTCGGCTGGGTCATGCAGCTCCATTACGGCTGTAAACGGGACAACAACTCCTATATGTACCGGCTGCTGGGGCCCGACACCGGCTACGACTGCATCAATGATTACGCCCCGTCGGCCCAAACTGCGGACTTTTTAAACGCCCTGAGCGCCACGGATGAGGTTCCCAAGACCATCCTCTACTCCTTAAACCCCAACGACAACGCGGCCATCGACAGCATCATCGGCTGCTTC
>CANQYH010000311.1 GCA_947628025.1 uncultured Lachnospiraceae bacterium
ATTTGGTAGGTATTTGATGTAAAATGGACCATAAGGAATCCCCCGTTTTTGTTTAGTAAGGTTTTTGTTTGGTCACTCAAATTTTACACCAAAATCGGCCAGGATTCCTTATATTTTTGAGATTTTTTCAAAGATGTTCATAAGTAATATATTGCCGGTGGACAGAACTACGGAAACTCAAGCTGAAAATCTCATTGCAAAAACCCGCCATATGTTATATACTAGGGTATGGTCCGCGGGACAGGACCGGCGGGCGGTTGAAAGAGTACAGGCGAGAATGCAGGAAAAGGAAGGAAAGAGATATGGCGTTATTGGAGACATGGCGGAATATGGCCTACGGAGAGGGGCTGGACGCGAAACAGAGAGAAAGACTGTGGGAAGGCTATTTCGCCATTGAGAAAGGCATTTATGAGCAGATCCTGGCGGAGCCGGAGAAAGCGGTCGAGGGTACGGTCAGGGAGCTGGCTGAAAAATATAATACGGAGATCCTGATCATGACCGGGTTCCTGGACGGCATCAACGATAGCCTGAAAGGGTATGAAAATCCGATCGACACCATGGACGAGGATACGCCGGTGAAGATCGAGATCGATCCGGAGAAGCTGTATTACAATATGGTCGGGGCCAAGGCGGACTGGCTTTATAATCTGCCGGCCTGGAACGATATCCTGAGCGAGGAGCGGCGCAAGGAGCTGTACCGGCAGCAGAAAGCGTCCGGCACGGTCCGCAAGGCGCAGAAGATATTCCCCAACGACCCGTGCCCCTGCGGCAGCGGTAAGAAATATAAAAAGTGCTGCGGCAGGAACAAGTAGGATCCTTTAAGGCAGAGGCATCATTCGGATGGGCTCTGCCTTTTGTTGCGGGAGGCGGAAGATGGACGCGTATGCGGCGCTGGCGTCGGTTTACGACGAGTTTATGGACAATGTGCCCTATGAGGAATGGGCGGAATACCTGTGCGGGCTTTTGAGCGATTACGGCGTAGAGGGCGGCCTGGTGCTGGAGCTGGGCTGCGGCACCGGGAATCTGACGGAGATATTGGCCCGCGGGGGCTACGACATGATCGGCGTCGACCGGTCGGAGGAAATGCTGCAGGCCGCGATCGAAAAGCGGGCGCAGTCCGGGCTGGATATCCTCTATCTGCTCCAGGATATGAGGGAGTTCGAGCTTTACGGCACGGTAGCCGCCGTTGTCAGCCTCTGCGATACGATGAATTACCTGACGGAATATGAGGATCTGGTGACGGTGCTTCGGCTGGTCAACAATTACCTGGATCCGGGCGGCGTGTTTATCTTTGATCTGAACACGCTTTATAAATACCGGACGGTCATCGGCGAGGAGACGATCGCGGAGGCCAGGGAGGATTCCGGTTTTATCTGGGAAAACTATTTTGACGAGGAGAGCCGGATCAACGAGTACTGCCTGACCCTGTTTTTACAGGAGGACGGCGATCTGTACCGGCGCTGCGACGAGATCCATTATCAGCGCGCCTATGAGCCGGAGGAGATCCGCCGGGCCGCCGCCGAGGCCGGCATGGAGTTTGTGACGGCCTACGACGCGTTTTCGAAACAGGCCCCGCGGGAGGAGAGCGAGCGTATCTACGTGGTCCTGCGGGAGCGGGGCAAGGCGGATTTGGGCGCGCGGAAATAACCGTGGGAGCGGAACCATCTGGGACTGGAACGAAAAGGGTCGAAAGCCCGGTCCGGCGGGTCCGCATCGGAGTGCGGCGTTTGCAGGGCGGCGCGTGGAGCGTGGCCGGAACGCCTGGTTTCGCAGGGCTCGTTCATATGCGGTATTTGGCGCAGTTTTAAGAAAGAAAAAAGTACATCCGGAGAGGGGAACGAAAACAATATGACAGATTATATAATCCGCGCGGCGGCTGCCGGAGGACAGGTCCGCGCGTTTGCGTCTACTACCAGGGATCTGGTGGAATACGCCCGGCAGGCCCATAATACCAGCCCGGTCGCTACGGCGGCCCTGGGGCGGCTGCTGACGGCCGCGGGGATGATGGGAAGCATGATGAAAGGGGAGGACGATCTGCTGACCGTCCGGATCCAGGGAGACGGCCCCATCGGGGGGCTGACCGTGACCGCGGATTCCCGGGGGGATGTCAAGGGCTATGCGGTCAATCCCCAGGTGATGCTGCCGCCCAACGCCCGGGGCAAGCTGGACGTCGGAGGCGCGCTGGGCGTCGGCGTGCTCAGCGTGATCATGGATATTGGACTGAAAGAGCCCTACGTGGGGCAGACGATCCTGGTCAGCGGGGAGATCGCCGAGGACCTGACCTATTATTACGCCACGTCGGAGCAGACGCCGTCTTCGGTGGCGCTGGGCGTGCGGATGAACCGGGACAATACGGTGCGGCAGGCGGGCGGTTTCATCATCCAGATGATGCCGGGCGCGGCGGATGAGACCGCTGCGGCGATCGAGAAGAAGCTGGCGGGGATCTCCTCCGTGACCGAGCTTTTGGACCGGGGGATGACGCCGGAGGATATGCTGGGGGAGATCCTGGGGGATCTGGAGCTGGAGATCACGGACCGGCTTACGACGCGGTTTTACTGCGGCTGCGACAAGGCCAGGGTGGAGAAAGCATTGATCAGCATCGGAAAGAAAGACCTGCAGGAGATGATCAGCGACGGGAAGCCGGTGGAGGCCGGGTGCCAGTTCTGCGGAAAGAAATATATATTTGAAGTGCCGGAGCTGAAAGAGCTCCTGGCGAAAGCGGTGCGGTAGCGTCCCAAGAGCCGGGAACTGCGCCTGGGGGATCGCGAAAAACGGGCGCGGCATCTCGGAAAAGGCGGTCCGGAGGCCGTGAAACAGCCGGGCCGCCCGGAGACGGGAACCGTATGCGAAGCGAAAACGAAAAGAGCCATCCCTGCGGGTGGCTCTGAATCGTAATCATGCACGGTGTGTCTGTATTGATACTACATAAATAAAGGTACACTGCTGATTAAAGTTTTGTAACATTGGTAGCCTGTGGTCCTTTAGCGCCTTCTACTACGTCGAATTCAACAGCGGCGCCTTCGTCCAGGGTCTTGTAGCCTTCCATATTCAGCCCTGAATAATGTACGAATACGTCTTTGCCGTTCTCGTCACAGATGAAGCCGTAACCTTTCTGGTTGTTAAACCACTTAACTGTACCTTTGCTCATGATGATACCTCCAAAATGAAATAGTGTGGCTGTTGCAAATAACGCAACTGCTTTAAGAATAGCATAATTGTAAAAAAGTGTCAAATATTTTCACGAAAATATTCGAAAAAGTATTGAATTAAGTACAAAGATTTTCGGATCAAAGGGAACGAAAGGGGGAAGACCGCGTGAAATGGTTGAACATATGGCGCCATTTTGTAACCATTACAGAGCATAAGCTGTTGGTGATGCGGAATTGTTTCCGCGTCGGATTGTACCGGCAGGGGCTTCTGCACGATCTGTCGAAATATTCTCCGGAGGAATTCTGGACCGGTGTGAAATATTATCAGGGGACCCGCAGCCCCAACGCGGCGGAGCGGGAGGAGAAAGGATATTCCCTGGCCTGGCTGCACCATAAGGGGAGGAACAAGCACCATTTTGAATACTGGCTGGATTTTTCGCTGGGCGAGCCGAAAGGGATGGTTGGTCAGAAAATGCCGGTGAAGTATGTGGTGGAGATGGTTATGGACCGGATCGCGGCCTGCCGGGTCTACCGGGGGAAAAATTATA
>CANQYH010000312.1 GCA_947628025.1 uncultured Lachnospiraceae bacterium
TTTGAAAAAAGCAGGGACGCCTACCATGGGCGGGCTGATCATCCTGGGGAGCATCATCATTACTTCCCTGTTTTACCTGCCCCAGTACCCGAAGATCATCCCCGTGCTCTTTGTGACCGCAGGCTTCGGCATCATCGGCTTCCTGGACGATTACATCAAGATCGTGATGAAGCGCTCCGAGGGCCTGAACCCGAGGCAGAAGCTGGCGGGCCAGATCGTGATCACCGGGGTCTTCGCCTATTATCTGGTGAAGTCCCAGGAAGTGAGCACGCTGATCCTGGTGCCGTTCACCGGCGGTTTCGACGGCGGCATTTTTCTGGATCTGGGCATCCTCTATGTGCCGTTCGTGTTTTTTGTGATGCTGGGCACCGACAACGGCGTCAATTTCACCGACGGCCTCGACGGGCTCTGCACCAGCGTGACGATCCTGGTTGCCACATTTCTGACGATCATCGCTCTGGGAGAGAACAGCGGCATCAGCCCCATCACGGGAGCGGTCGTGGGGAGCCTGCTGGGATTCCTTTTGTTTAACGTATATCCGGCCAAGGTGTTCATGGGAGACACTGGCTCCCTGGCCCTGGGCGGGTTCGTGGCGGCCAGCACTCTGATGATGCAGGCGCCGCTTTTTATCCCGATCATCGGATTCATTTATCTGGCGGAGGTCTTGTCCGTCATCCTGCAGGTGACGTATTTTAAGAAGACAGGCGGAAAAAGGATCTTTAAAATGGCCCCGATCCATCACCATTTTGAGCTCTGCGGCTGGTCCGAGACCCGGGTGGTGGCGGTGTTTTCCATCGTGACGGCGATCCTCTGCCTGGTCGCTTATCTGGGAATATAGAAAACAGGAGGAAGTGGGGAAATGAGAGAGAGACAGAAAGTATTGGTGGCCGGCGCCGGAAAGAGCGGGATCAGCGCGGCGCGGCTCTTGCTGGAGATGGGCGGGGAGGTCATTCTCTACGACGGGAACTCCACGCTCCACGCCCCGGCGCTTTTGGAGAATTTCATGCCGGGAGCCAGGATCGCGGTGCTTTTGGGAGAGCTGCATCCCGCGGATCTTCTGGAGGTCAGCCTGTGCATCATGAGTCCGGGCATTTCCCTGGAGACGCCGTTCGTGTCGCTGATCCGGTCGGCGGGTATCCCGATCTGGGGAGAGCTGCAGCTGGCGTACCACTGCGC
The DNA here is from genome assembly GCA_947628025.1 of uncultured Lachnospiraceae bacterium. Classification (GTDB taxonomy): domain Bacteria; phylum Bacillota; class Clostridia; order Lachnospirales; family Lachnospiraceae; genus UBA3402. Next base: position 1,177 of record CANQYH010000312.1, read on the forward strand.
CAAAGGCAAGCTGGCGGCCATCACCGGCACCAACGGCAAGACGACGACGACGGCCCTGGTGGGCGAGATCCTGAAAGCCCACTTCGAGGACGTGTACGTGGTGGGCAACATCGGGACCCCCTATACGGACGTGGCGCTGAAGACCACAGACGACAGCATGACCGTGGCGGAGGTCAGCAGCTTCCAGCTGGAGACCATGGTGGATTTCCATCCCAACGTCAGCGCGATCCTCAACATCACGCCGGACCACTTGAACCGCCATCATACGATGGAGCGCTATATCGAGACGAAAGAGAGCATCACCGCCAATCAGACCGAGGAAGACGTCTGCGTGCTGAATTACGACGACGAGGTGCTGCGCAAGTTCGGGCAGAAAGAGGGACTCGCGCCGAAAGTCGTGTTCTTCAGCAGCCGCCAGAAGCTGAAAGAAGGATATTATCTGAACGGCAAGATGATTACATACGCCCACGAGGGCACGGCGGTCTCGATCTTAAACATCTGGGAAATGAATCTTCTGGGCCGCCATAATTATGAGAACGTCATGGCCGCCGTCGCGATCGCGCGGTCGTTCGGCGTGCCGTTCGAGACGATCCAGAAAGTCGTGAAAGAGTTCAAGGCGGTGGAGCACCGGATCGAGTTTGTGACCGACCGGCTGGGCGTCCGCTATTACAACGATTCCAAGGGGACCAACCCGGACGCGGCGATCCAGGCGGTGAAAGCCATGCCGGGACCGACGCTTCTGATCGCCGGAGGCTATGACAAGGGTTCCTCCTACGACGAGTGGATCGAATCGTTCGGAGGAAACGTCAAGTACCTGGTGCTGATCGGACAGACCAGGGACCAGATCGCCAAATGCGCCAGGGAACACGGATTTGACGATATCATGTACGCGGAGGATATGGCCGAGGCGGTCCGCGTCTGCGCCTATTATGCGGAGAGCGGGGACTGCGTGCTGCTGTCGCCGGCCTGCGCGAGCTGGGGGATGTTTAAGGATTACGAAGAGCGGGGGCGCATTTTTAAAGAATGCGTCAAAAACCTGTGAGCGGCCGGGCGGGCGCGGCGGCGCGTCCGGTCCGGTCCGGGAGACGTCCGGTTCGGCCGGAGAGGCGGCCGGACGGCGCGGTCCGGGTGAGGAAAGCGCGTCCCCAGCGGTTTTACGATTACAGCCTGCTGTTTGCGATCGTATTTTTGACGATCTTCGGCCTGATCATGATCTACAGCGCCAGTTCCTACAAGGCGCAGATCACCTATAAGGGCGACGCGGCCCATTTCCTGGTGCGCCAGGGCATGATCGCCAGCGCCGGTTTCGTCGCGATGATCGTTATCTCGAAAATGGATTATCACTGGTACGCCAGATTCTGGAAGCTGGGGATCCTCGTATCCTGGGTCCTGATGATCCTGGTTTCCTTTACGCCCCTGGGACATGAATCCAACGGCAAGAAGCGCTGGCTGGGACCGGAGTCCCTGCGCTTTCAGCCTACCGAGGTGGTCAAGGTCGCGGTGATCGTGGCCCTGGCGGCGCTGATTGTGAAGCTGGGCAAGAGGACGGACAGCTTCGCCGGCAAGTTCTGGGCGATGGCGATTGTCCTGCCTCTGGCGTTAATGGTCGTACTGAACAATCTGAGCTCCGGTATCATCATTGTGGGCATCGGTTTCGTGATGATGTTTGTGGGGAGCAAAGAGAAATGGCCCTACGCCCTGTGCATGGGTGCGGCGGGGATCGTATACGCATTTGCCGGGCCGATCTGCAAGTTTTTGACGGATTTTAAGATCATGCAGCCGTATCAGCTGGAGCGCGTCCTGATCTGGCAGGACCCGACGGCCTATCCCAAAGGGTTCCAGGTGCTGCAGGGCCTTTACGCCATCGGTTCCGGCGGCCTGTTCGGGAAAGGACTGGGGCAGAGCATCCAGAAAATGGGTTTTGTGCCGGAGTCCCAGAACGACATGATCTTTTCGATCATCTGCGAGGAATTGGGGCTGTTCGGCGCCATCTCGGTGATCTTTATATTCGTGTTTATCATTTACCGTTTTATGGTCATCGCCAGCAACGCGCCCGACCTGTTCGGGGCCATGATCGTGGTCGGCGTCATGGGCCATATCGCCATCCAGGTGATCTTAAACATCGCCGTGGTGACCAACTCCATGCCGAATACCGGCATCACGCTTCCGTTCATCAGTTACGGGGGCACGTCGATCCTGTTTCTGATGATCGAGATGGGGATGGTCTTAAGCGTTTCAAATCAGATAAAGTTGGAAAAATAGGGTGTGGCCGGCGACCAAATTCCTTTCTGACACATAAGATAGAATATAGAATGGGTCGGGAGGGATCAGCTTGTCTACCATACAGATCGAGGGCCTGCGCCCGCTTCGGGGCGAGATCGCGGTCCAGGGTTCAAAGAACGCGGTTCTGCCGGTAATGGCGGCGGCCATATTGCATAGAGGAGTTACGGTGCTGGAAAACGTGCCCAGGATCCTGGACGTTTTCTGCATGATCGATATACTGAAAGCCATGGGATGC
>CANQYH010000313.1 GCA_947628025.1 uncultured Lachnospiraceae bacterium
CGCTCGGTCTTGGCCACGTCCTCCAGCGTGTAGGTATGGGCCACGGCGCTAGTGTAATCCTTGGCAAAACCGAAGCCCTCGTAGATCGTCTTCAGATACGGGGACTCTTCGAGATAGTCCACGCGGTAACTGTTCTCATCGTTCATCCGGTAGGAAGCCACGATCTCCGGATAAACGGCCGCCCATTCGTCCGCAGACACCACTCCGTTGGCGCGGGACGCCGCCGGGGCCTCCACCTGTTTATATACGATCACGCCCGCCGGGGCCGGAATGATCGCCGACAACGCATGTTCCAGCGGCGACGATACCGCGATCACCGCCACGGCTGCCACGGCCATAACGCCCAAGCCTATGAAATTCTTTTTATTGGAATCCGTTTTCCGCATCATGCCACGTCCTCTCAATGATACTTTCTGTAACCATTCTACATGACATGTTGCACAAAGTCAACCGAAAAAACGTCATGATTTTCTATTTGCGGCCGTACATTTTCCGGTTTTCGCACTGCAGCCGGAGCAGCCCGCGCAGCCGCCCGCACCGCACCCGGAACAGCCTGCGCAGCCGGTCTTGCCTGCTTTCAGGTCCTTGATCTTTTTATATACGATAGCGGCCGTCGCGCCGCCGATCACCACGATAATGATCAGATCTGCCATCACAGAATCACCTCCGCTGTTATTATAGCGCCAGTATTTTAGAAAGTCAATCATTTTGAAAATGATTTTCATTTTCTGTTTTGAGCCGATGACTGTTACAGGTTAAAGTGAGAGTCACCGGCTCTTTCTGGCTGCGTGTGAAAAGTAACGTGCATTGTTTTGTACCTGCCGCTCCTATTCCGGCGTATTCCCCGCGAAATATCCTGCCGCGTTCCCTCCGCGTCCATCCATAAAATTCTTCTCAGGGATCCATTACCGCTCCGCCATCCGGCGCACCGGCATACAGCCAAAGCTCTGCTAATGGATCAGTTTCCGTTTCCTGCGGTACCGCCATCCGGCGCACCGGCATACAGCCAAAGAAAGGACTGCCGCAAAAAACAGTTTATATAGAAATGGGGCCATATAAAAAGTTAAAAACAGCGGGAGAAAACATGGATCATTCGTGCTTTCTCCCGCTAAATATCAGGCGGTTTTTGCATTATTCTATTCTGCAACGGCCCGTTCTATCTCGTTTCGTCTCTTATATCCGGTCCGAATCACTCGGTTTCCGAATCGTCCTCCTCGTCCGGGACATCCTCCGCGGTCTCTTCATCCTCCGCACCGGCATCCTCGTCCAGATCGTCCAGATCATCCGGTTCTTCGGTCAGGTCATCCGGTTCTCCGGCCGCCTCTGTGACATCCTGCTCCTCGTTCAGAAGAAGCTCGTCGTCCTCATCGTCCTCGCTGACGCTGATCTCATCCTCTTTCTTGATATCGGTGCTCAGCTTCACCGAGCGGTAGCGCTTCATGCCGGTGCCCGCCGGGATCGGCTTGCCGATCAGGACGTTCTCTTTCAGGCCGATCAGATGGTCGATCTTGCCGTTGATGGCCGCCTCGGTCAGGACTTTCGTCGTCTCCTGGAACGACGCCGCCGACAGGAACGAATCCGTCGCCAGGGATGCTTTCGTGATGCCCAGCATGACCTGCTTGCCGACCGCCGGCTCCTTGCCCTCGGCGATCAGTTTTTCATTCATATCCTCAAACTCCAGCACATCCAGGGAAACGCCGGGCAGCAGATCGCTGTCGCCGCTCTCCTCCACGCGCATCTTTTTCAGCATCTGACGCACGATGATCTCGATGTGCTTGTCGTTGATCTCCACGCCCTGGAGGCGGTACACTCTCTGAACCTCGCGGAGCATATAATCCTGCACGGCGCGGACGCCTTTGATCTTCAGGATATCGTGGGGGTTCACGCTGCCCTCGGTCAGCTCGTCGCCCGCTTCGATCTCCTGCCCGTCGGTCACGCGGATGCGGGAGCCGTAGGGGATCAGGTACGTCTTGGAATTGCCGCTCTCATTGTCCGTAACCGTGACCTCGCGCTTTTTCTTCGTGTCCTTGATCGTGACCACGCCGGGGATCTCGGTGATGATCGCCAGACCTTTCGGCTTGCGGGCCTCAAACAGCTCCTCGACACGGGGAAGACCCTGTGTGATGTCGCCGCCGGCCACGCCGCCTGTGTGGAACGTACGCATGGTCAGCTGAGTGCCGGGTTCGCCGATGGACTGAGCCGCGATGATGCCGACCGCCTCGCCGACCTGTACAGGCTGCCCCGTTGCCAGGTTCGCCCCGTAGCACTTGGAGCAGACGCCGATGTGGGATTTGCAGGACAGGACCGTGCGGATCTTCACGCTGTTCTTGCCGGTCTTCTGCAATACTTTCATAACCGCGGCCGCGCGCGCGGGCGTACACATATGGTTGGCTTTCACCACGACCTCTCCGGTATCCGGATCGGTGATGGTCTCGGCGATATAACGGCCGGTCAATCTCTCCTGGAGACTCTCGATCGTCTCACGGTCGTCCATGAACGCCTTGATCTCCATATAGGGGATCTCCTTGCCCTCGCAACAGTCCACTTCGCGGATGATCAGATCCTGGGACACGTCCACCAGACGCCGGGTCAGGTAACCGGAGTCGGCGGTACGCAGCGCCGTATCGGACAAACCCTTGCGGGCGCCGTGAGCGGAAATGAAATACTCCAACACGTCCAGTCCCTCACGGAAATTGGACTTGATCGGCAGCTCGATGGTGTGGCCGGTGGTATCCGCCATCAGTCCGCGCATACCGGCCAGCTGCTTGATCTGCTTATCGGAGCCACGGGCTCCGGAATCAGCCATCATGAAGATGTTATTGTATTTATCCAGACCGGACAGCAGATCGTGGGTCAGCTGATCATCGGTCGTCTTCCAGGTATCGATCACCTCTTTGTAACGCTCTTCCTCGGTGATCAGGCCGCGGCGGTAGTTCTTCGCGATGCGGTCCACCGTAGCCTGGGCGTCAGCGATCAGCTTCGGCTTGCTCTCGGGCACCGTCATATCGGAAATGGAAACGGTCATGGCCGCCTTGGTGGAATATTTATATCCAATGGCCTTGATATCGTCCAGGGTCTCCGCCGTCTGGCTGGCCCCGTGGACATTGATGACCTTTTCCAGGATCTGCTTGCACTGCTTCTTGCCGACGTGGAAATCGATCTCCAGCTTCAGCTCGTTGCCGGGGATGCTGCGGTCCACAAAGCCCAGATCCTGCGGGATGATCTCGTTGAAGATGAACCGCCCGATCGTGGACTCGATGATGCCGGTCTTCACCGTGCCGTCCGGCATGGTCTTCGTCACGCGAACCTTTACTTTGGAATGAAGCGTGGCCGCGCCGTTCTCGTAAGCCAGAATCGCTTCGTTGGGGCTCTTGAAGATCATGCCCTCGCCTTTCGCGCCCGGCCGCTCCTGGGTCAGATAATAAATACCCAGCACCATATCCTGAGACGGAACCGCCACGGGCCCGCCGTCGGAAGGCTTCAGCAGGTTATTCGGGGACAGCAAGAGGAACCGGCACTCCGCCTGCGCTTCCACGGACAGCGGCAGATGGACCGCCATCTGGTCGCCGTCGAAGTCCGCGTTGAACGCGGTACATACCAGCGGGTGCAGCTTGATCGCCTTGCCCTCGACCAGGATCGGCTCAAAC
>CANQYH010000314.1 GCA_947628025.1 uncultured Lachnospiraceae bacterium
GACAAGGCCATGCAGATGCTGAAAGCCAAGCTGTTTATCCTGAAGCAGCAGGAGAACGCGGCGAACCTTTCTGATATCCGCGGCGACGTGGCCGATATCGCCTGGGGCAGCCAGATCCGTTCCTATGTGCTCCAGCCGTACACGATGGTCAAGGATCACCGGACGAACGAGGAGAGCGGCAATGTGAACGCGGTCCTGGACGGCGGTCTGGATCCGTTTATCAGCGCCTATCTGCGGTGGAGCCGCCTGGGCGGCGAAAAAAAGTAGTTGCATATTCAGGACGAATGTGTTAATATCTTTCCCGTGGATACAAATGTGTGTACTGCACGCACAGAGAGGGATTAAGACATCATGGGAGAGAGCGGTAAGTATTATGTAGTGACGGAAAAAGCGGTGCCGGATGTGCTTTTGCGCGTCGTGGAGGCCAAACGCCTGCTGGAGACGGAAAAAGCGATGACGGTGCAGGAGGCCGCCGAACGGGTAGGCATCAGCCGCAGTTCATTCTATAAATATAAGGATGACATTTTACCATTTTATGATAATACAAAGGGGAAGACAGTGACTTTCGTGATCATCATGGACGATGAGCGTGGGTTGCTGTCTGATCTTTTGCATATTGTCGCGGAATATAAGGCCAACATACTGACGATCCATCAGAGTATCCCGGTCAACGGTCTCGCGACGATGACCCTCAGCGTGGAAGTACGTCCGGATACCGGCGATGTTTCCGCTATGTTGGAGGACATGGAAAGATGGTATGGGGTACATTCTGTGAAAATAATAGCCAGGGAGTAAAATGGTATGGTATATACGGCGATCATGGGTTACGGGACCATCGGTTCCGGCGTGTTTGAGGTACTGCGGGAGAACCGCGCGGAGATCGCGGCTGCGGCCGGACAGGAACTGGAAGTGAAATATGTGCTGGATCTGCGGGATTTTCCCGGCGACCCGGCGGAAGAAAAGCTGGTGCATGATGTTTCGGTGATTGTAAACGACCCGGAGGTGCGGATCGTGGTGGAGACCATGGGCGGACTGGATCCGGCGTACCCGTTTGTGAAAGCGTGTCTGGAAGCGGGCAAGCATGTCGCTACGTCCAATAAAGCGCTGGTTGCGGCCTACGGGACGGAGCTGCTGGCCGTGGCCAGGGAACATCATGTGAATTTTATGTTCGAAGCCAGCACGGGCGGCGGCATCCCGATCATCCGGATGCTGTACCGCTGTCTGGCGGGCGAGAAGATCTCGGCGGTCACGGGGATCCTGAACGGCACGACCAATTATATTCTGACGAAAATGGACCGGGACGGCGAGGACTTCTGCCAGGCGCTTAAGGAAGCGCAGCGGCTGGGCTACGCGGAGAAAGATCCGACGGCCGACGTGGAGGGATACGATACCTGCCGCAAGCTGGCGATCCTGATGGCGATGGTCACGGGCAGGGAAGTGGATTACCAGGAGATCTATACGGAGGGGATCACGGAGGTCCAGGCCGGAGATTTCCTGTACGCCAGGGCGATGGGCAGGGCGATCAAGCTGGTCGGTTCCGCGTGTCTGGACGCAGGCCGGCTGTCTGCCTGGGTCGTTCCGATGCTGGTAAAGCCGGACAACCCGCTCTGCGGTGTCGGCGATGTCTATAATGCGATCCTGGTGCGGAGCAATATGTTGGGGACCAGCATGTATTACGGCAGCGGCGCAGGGAAGCTCCCAACGGCCAGCGCGGTAGCCGCGGATATGATCGAGGCGGCCGCCCATCTGGACGAGCATGTGCCGCTTGGCTGGTCCGCGGAGAAGCTGAGCGTGGAGTCCGCGGAGAACAACGTATGCCGGTATTTTCTGCGTATAACCGGCCGCCCGGAAGCGTGTTCCGGGATCCTGGAGTCTTATCTGGGAAGCTGCGGGACGGTGACGGTGGAGGAACTGGCCGGGACGGAGTTTGCCGTGATGACTGCCGCGATGCGGGAGGGCGATTTCCGGGAGGCGGAGAAGAAACTGAGGCCGGAGCTTGCGGCGGCCGGCTGTGAGATCGTCCGGATCCTGCGGGCGGAGTGAAACGGGAGGAGGCGCGCAGTGTTGGAGCTCCTTGTTTTGCTGAAGACCTATATCAGCCTGGGCTTCCCCTGTATGTTTCATCTATTGACCGGACTGTACTGTCCCGGCTGCGGCGGGACCAGGGCAGTCTGGTTTTTATTGCACGGAAAAATAGGGACCAGCATCCGCTATCATCCCCTGGTTTTTTATACCGCGCTTATGACGGCTGTGGAACTGGGGGGATACTGGCTGGCCCGGCGCACCGGGCGTCCCGGACTGTATCTGCGCAGATATGAGCTGGTCGTCTCTGCAGGCGTTATTCTCGTATTGGTCAACTGGATCTTTAAGAATTATATGCTGATCGTCCGCGGCATCGATCTGCTCCAGCCGGTTTGGTGAAGCAGACCGTCCGCGGCGAAAGGATCTTATCTCATCTGGGAATCATAGAGCGATTCGTAAATGGATTCGTAAATATCATTGTATTCATCATAAAACTGCTGGACCTCCGGCCGGCTTAACGCGTTCTGAAATTCAGGGCTGCGCACGTAGCCGATCAGCAGCGTCATCGCGATGCTGAGGATGATGGCGAAGACCGACATTACCAGTCCTGCGATCGCGTAGCCGCTGAGAGGCTGTCCTTTTTTGGAGAGGATCACCAGCACGATTGCGGTCACGGCCAGCGGGAACTGCACCAGAGGACTGCAGCAGCAGGTAATAAGCGCCAGCATGGACACGATCATCGAGGCGAACGCGAGGCCGTTGACCTGTCTGGGAGGTCTTTGCTGCCATCCGTTTCCCTGCGGGTACCATCCGTTGTCCTGCTGCCATCCGTTGCCCTGGGAATAGGGATTCTGCTGCCAGTTGTTGCCCTGCTGTTGAGAGTTCTGCTGCCATCCATTGCCCTGCGGGTAGGAATTCTGCTGCCATCCGTTTCCCTGCTGCTGGGAGTTCTGCTGCCATCCGTTGTTTGGCCGGTTTGGATCTTCCTGCGGACCGCCCGGTTGCTGGCTGTTTGGATTCTGATTGTTCCAGTATTGGGGATCCGGGCGTCTCTCGCTGCTTTGGGGCACGTAGGACGGGGGCGTCTGTCCGTCTGCCTGTCCGTAAGGCCCCTGCTGCCAGCCGTTGCTTTGGCCGGATAGATCTTGCTGTCCGCTTGCTTGCCCGTAAGGCCCCTGCTGCCAGCTGTTTGCCTGTCCGGGATCGGGCCCTGCGTATCCCTGTCCGTTATAGCTGTTCTGGTCGGCCGGTTCGCCGCTTTTCTGCCATCCGTCCGGCTGCCAGGTCCCCGGCTCCTGCGCGGCTGGGTGCTGCTCCTCCGTCCGTTGGTCCTGATCGTTATATTCGTTCATTATCATTCGCCTCCGTTTTCTTATGCTGGATCGTGATATCGATTTATTATGTTCATTACTTCAAATGGTTTCCACAGTCTTGCTCTGTTAAAAACTCTTTTTATACTATCACAGAATTTCCCGGTTGTCCATATGGAAGAGCCCGGCGCCAGGGTTGTTTCATGAAGCTCATGCACAAAATAAGGGAAGCATTTCTACATCCAGTCAGTTTCCCAACCTTAAAT
>CANQYH010000315.1 GCA_947628025.1 uncultured Lachnospiraceae bacterium
ACCCGGTCGAAATACGTCTCCTCCTGCGCGTCCCCCCGCAGCACAAAGCTGCCGTCCGACCGGATGATAAAATAATAGATCCGGGTGTCGCCCGCGTCCAGGGACAACGTGTCGCTGATATAGGAAAGCGGGAGCGCGGCCACCAAAGCGACGCTTTTCCTGCCGTCCTCCAAGGGATAAGCGGCCGGGATCCCCATCACCAGCAGGCTTTCCCCGGAGCTGTCCCTGCCCATGGTCATCTTCTCTTCGCCGTCGCTTAAAGAATGGAAGAAGCTTTCCTCCTCCGACACGTCCACCAGATCGCCGTATATCATATCAAAATTGCCGTCCTGGGTATAAAAGGCCAGATGGTCAAACCCCCTGGACCTGGCGTTGTAGCTCAGGCTCACGCGGATCGCATACTCGTCGGCCGTGCTCTGGGGCGACACCGAATCTACCAGCGCCGCCACCTGCGAAAGACGCAGTTCGATCGTCGTCTCGAAATGGGCCGCCGCCTGTTCGGTCAGATCCGACATATAGATTTCTCCGATCTCGGTGATCGTCTGCCTGCTCTTCTGATTCATATAGTCCGTCTGATACACGAATATGCAGACGCACAGCACAGATACCAAAATAATGCTGATGATCAGAAATCTGGTGACCTTTCCCCGCATCCGGTTCACCCCTCTCTACTTTGTTCTTTCTCCCAAAATCGGATTCATTATACCATTATTTTGTCAAAAAGTATAGAGGGTGTTATAAAAATGAAACGCCGGCCATCTGCACCGGCGTCACGGGAGACGGTACCCGCAGCGTGAAAGCGCCTCCAATGGAAACTCTGCGCGCACGGTCTTCAGCGGGTCCACCACCTGGCAGACGGCCATATCCGAAAGCAGGGACATCAGCATCCCCGCCTCGAAATCGTCCTTTCCCAGGGCGGCTTTCACGAACTCTTTCATGGCTTTCGCCGCCAGATCGCCCGCTTCGTCCAGGGTCGCAGCCGACTGGACCGTCATGACCCGGCCGCGGCAGCACAGAAACGGCGTCGGAAGCAGGGCGGCCGCTCCGCCCTTGACCGCCGTCACCCGCACCGTCACTTCCCCGGCCGTCTCCAGGCCGCAGATCATGACCTCCCCGTCGCCCATCAGCGCATGGAGATCGCCCATAGAAAGCAGTCCGCCCGGCACGCAGACCGGCAGGTACAGCACGGAACCTTTCACGATCTTTTTACAGTCCATGTTGCCGCCGTGGTTCCCGGGCGTATCCGTCGTGATCCCCTCGCCCGCGGGAGCCGTGCCGATGACACCGATCATGGGATCCAGCGGCAGGGACAAGGTAGCGTCAAAGCGGATATAAGATTCTTCCGTTCCTTTCCCGCCCTCATAAAACGGAAAGATCCTGGCCGTCCGCTCCCTGAAATCCTCATGGAACACGCCGCACATGGTCGAGGAGCGCATCACGCCCCAGTCCCGCAGCCGGATGTCCAGGATCTCCACTTTCAGCACGTCTCCCGGCGCGGCGTCCTCCACGTACAGAGGCCCCGTCGCCGGATTCTCGATCGGATCCGCCTTATCGCCCAGGGGCCGCTCTTCGCTGACTACGGCGTCGTCATAACAGTCCCGGGTCTGAAAGATCACCGTATCGCCGCTTTTGCAATAGGCCGCCGGCCGCGCGTCTTTCGTCAGGATGCCTGACACATGTTCACTGGTAATCGTCATATACATTTTCCCGCCTCCTGCTCCTGTTTTGTTTTATCCCCTGATTCCGGGACAATCTTTGATATAATCGAAATGGAAAATGAAAACCACCATACGTGCGTTCCCGGTGCGCATTTTAAATTTTCGTCCCGGATCCCGGGGAAATCTTTGAAGCAAAATCCGGAAACGCACAGTCCTTGAAAAACGCAAATTCTTATGTATCCGGTTCGTTCCAAAATTCACCTTTGCGGAAATTCAAGTTTCCAAGAGGCTTTGCTGCCAGGCGAAACACCACACCGTCAGGGCGGACAAACCGGGTGTATTTCATTGTATACCCAAACGGCGCCGCCTGTCCGCATGGAAATGACTGTTTTAAACCGCTTCTTATCCGATTCCGCCGTCCCGAAGCATCCGGTTGATCACGTCAAACGCCGGCGAATTCACCAGCTCAGACGCCTCCCAGCGCTTCAGTTCCTCCGCGTAGGCACGAAACGTCGTATCGTCAAAAAGCACCCATTTCACCGTATCAAACGATCCCGGATGTTCCGCCGTAAACTTCTTCACCGTGCGGACGGCGATCCCGGCCGCTTCCGTGAGCGGATATCTGTAGGTGCCGGTAGAAATGGACGGGAACGCGATGCTTCGGATCCCGTGCTCCATGGCCAGCTGCATGCAGGAGCGGTAACAGGAAGCCAGAAGATCCGCTTCCCCCGCCGAACCTCCGCGCCAAACAGGGCCGGGCGTGTGGATCACATACCTGCACGGCAGACGATAGGCGCCGGTGATCTTTGCCTCGCCCGTCCGGCAGCCGCGCAGCCCCCGGCACTCCGCCAGAAGCTCCGGTCCGGCCGCCCGGTGGATCGCGCCGTCCACGCCTCCGCCGCCCAGCAGACTGGTATTCGCCGCGTTCACGATCGCAGCCACTCCATGGTCTTTTGTGATATCGCCTCTCACGGCCTCATATTTCACCACAGGAGCGCCGGGCGCGGCATCCTCATCCCTCCAGCGCATGTCCATATATTTCCTCGCCCAGTCCGGATCATAATAATGGCTGTATTCACTCATCTGGCAGCCATGGCAAAGATCGTCGGCCATCTCCAGGATCACATCCGCAAGCTCCAGATGCTGTTTCCATCTCTCCTCGATTGCCTCATAGCCCAAAAGCGCGCCGAGAATATTGCCGACAATCGCCCCGGTGGAGTCGCTGTCCCCTTTATGATTCACCGCCGCGATCACGCCGGCAGAAAAATCGTTCGCATGGCGCAGGGCGCAGTAAACCGCGATCGCCAGCGCTTCATCGGCGACCCATCCCTCTCCAAGCCGGTGGATGTTCTCCAGGTCCGGCCTATCATTCTCCGAAAGCCGGACGGCCAGATCGATCCGATCCGTCAGCTCCTTTATATGGGCGTCGTCCGCGTAGATGGAAGCAATCGTATCCCGCGCTTCCAGGACGACCTGCCGAAGTGTCGAAGACGCTTCATCCGCCGGCCCTGTCCCTGCCGTCCCGACGCCAAGCCCCGGCTCCGCCGGACGCTCCGCCTCTTCGCCCGGCTCCGCTTCCTCCGGACCATCTTTCTCCGGATACACAAGACGGCTGATGATATGCGTCAGCATCGCGGCCGACATATAGCCGAGAGAATGCTTATGGGTAAGCGCGGCGATCTCCCCGCCCTCTTTATCGATCTCTTCTATCGGCGTATACGGATAATTCACCAGTCCCATCGGCGCGACCCGCATGACGCCCCCGCAGCCCTTGCTGTCGTTATGGGCTTCACCACTTTTCCGAATCTCGTGAAGCGCCGACAGGCAGGTATTGCCCGGCGCACGCCGGCTGTAGAGCTCCGGCACATCGCACAGCCAGGAAATGC
>CANQYH010000316.1 GCA_947628025.1 uncultured Lachnospiraceae bacterium
CTGTTTTCCGCGGCTGCCCGTTCTGCCAGATACTGGTGGCCCAGCGTGAACGGGTTGGCGTTCATGACCAGGGCGGCGCTGTCCGGGAGGGCGGCCGGACCGTCTTTTTCCAGTTTCTTTATGTAATCGGCAAATCCGGTCTTTCGATTCTCCATAAATACGATCTGGCCAGGAATCCGGACGATCTCGTAAAAGCCCAGGTCGCCGAAAAATTTGGCGGAATCGCATTTGGTATACAGAAACAGGTGTGTATTGCCGCGGGCAAACTGCACTTCCATCAGGTGGCTGACGATCTCGTTCATCAGTCCCTCCCCCTGGTGGGCGCTGCTGACCGCCATGCAGCGCAGCGTATTGCCGAAGCAGCTCCCGGTAGCGATCAGGCGGTAGTCGTCGTCGAACATGCCGCAGGTGTAATCCAGATTGGCGTCCTTTCGGATGCCCTCGGCGTGCAGAAGCTCGGTGAGCTGCCGCTGGCCCCGTTTGTCGGCGGGAGAAATGCGGGAAATCGTATAGTCGGACATGGCGGACTCCTTTCGTGGCGTGAGAATGGCAGGAAACGGGTTTGGGTGGATATTTTACGGAAACTATATCATAATATCGGAAAAATGTAAATGCGGAACGAACGCGGGAATCATAACCTGAATTTATAGTACGCATGGTTTTTATTTAGTTGGCAAATACCGCTGCGACTGGTAAGATCCCGTTTTCGACACTTGAATGATTAGAAAGAGCCGGAATTCCTCGTAAAACAAGGAAAATCCGGCTCTTATCATTGGATAGAAGACGTCAGCCTTTTGCCGCCGCGCTGTCGGCCGGCCCGCCTAAAAATTTCAGCAGGTTTCCGCCGAAGATCCGCGCCTCGTCCTCCTCGCTCAGTCCCAGGGAGCGGAGCCGCCCGATATCCTGCATCGTCTGGTCTTCCCGGTTGTAGGGGAAATCCAGCCCGAATATGCTCCGTTCGCAGCCGGTCAGCCAGAACAGGTCCTTAAGCTGCTGGTCGTCCAGATACCAGTATTTGCTTTTCTCGCGGTCGGACACGCTGGTCAGCCCCGCAAACACATTCTTCCGGTTGTTGGACATCACTGCCACGGCTTCCCGGAAAAAGGAGTACCCGCCCACATGTTCCATGCTGAACCGCAACGCCGGGAAATGCCAGGCTACCTCGTCGAAAAGCAGCACATTGTAGTCCCGTATCCGGTGCCAGTGGATGCCCGTGTGGAAAGAGAGCGCCAGTCCCTCATCCTGCGCCGCCTCGTAGATTTCAAATGCCTCCGGCGAATCGATTTTTAATTTCTGCACCGCCGGGTGGATCTTGATCCCGCGCAGTCCCAGGCCGCGGATCGCGTGAACCTGCTCTTTCAGGTTTCCTTTTTCAATGTTGATGATGCCGAAGCCGTACAGCCGGTCCTGGTCGCGAATCTGCGCCGCCAGCCAGCGGTTCTGATCGCTGTATTCGCTGTCGTCAAAGTATTTGGAAAACGGCGCAAACGCAACCGCCTTTGAAATGCCGCAGAGATCCATGATCCGCAGCAGTTCGCCGATGGTTCCGTCCGGGCGCACCTGCTCCTGAAAAACGTGGGCGTGGTTTGCGAAGATTTCATAGGATTTCATACTGTATGCCTCCTGAAAAATGGCCGCGGTTCTTAGCTGTACTGCTTCTTTTGCCGGCCGCCTTGCCGCGCAACCCGGCTGCCGGCGGGAACTATTTTTCCGCACGTTCCTGCGCTGCTATGGCTGCAGAGGCAGGGCTGCGTTTACGGCCGTGTCCGGCCTCTTTCTTCCCGCGCTGCCGTACGTGGCTGCCTGCTGAAGCGTCTGCGTTTCCGGACGCCATGCGGGTCCTCTCTCATAGTCTACTACTAAATTGCGAAACGTGTCAATCTTATTTTTGCTTTTTTCAATAAAAATTCCCTGTCCAAACGGCGCGGAACAACCGCGGAGCAGGTGCGGAATCCTAGGAAACGGCCATGAAATTAGCGCGGAACATCCGCGTATTTGGCCGAAATCCGCGTATTGGCATGTTTTCCTGCCGGGCAGATATCCGCGCCTTTCCTGTGCGTCTCCGGCTCGTGCGGGACCGTGTAGAGCGCCGTGTTTCATATTGAATGCGTATTGACTGATTTATCAGGGGATTGTCTCTGATTTTGTATTTGATCCTGCATGATTACTAAATTTTATCAGAATATATTCTTGCAAATACAAAAAATATTAAAAAATAGATGAAAAAATCTTTAAAATAGTATTGACACGTTTCATAACATGAATCCCGGGAATCATAACCTGAATTTATAGTACGCATGATTTTTATTTAGTTGACAAATACCGCTGCGATTGATAAGATAAAGGATAATCGTAAGCTGGTTCATTTTATGCGCAGAAAGCAGGAATTTTATGGATAGAATCGTGTTATCATTGCTTGTGGACAATACTTCCGGCGTGCTGAGCCGCGTGGCCGGCCTTTTCAGCCGCCGCGGATATAATATCGAGAGCCTGACCGTCGGCGAGACCGCCGACCCGCGCTATTCCCGTATGACTGTGGTTTCGACCGGGGACCAGGAGATCCTGGAGCAGATCGAGAAGCAGCTGCGGAAGCTGGAGGACGTGCGCGATATCAAGGAGCTGAAGCCGGGACATTCTGTATACCGGGAATTGATCATGGTGAAAGTCCGGGCCAATGCGTCGGAACGGCAGGCCATCAGCGCTATCTCGGACATTTTCCGGGCTACGATCGTGGATGTGGGCAAGGAGAGCCTGACCGTTATGCTGACCGGCGACCAGTCAAAGCTGGACGCGCTGATCAATCTGCTGGGCGATTACGAGATCCTGGAGCTGGCCAGGACGGGTCTGACGGGACTTTCCCGGGGCGCGGAGGACGTGCGGTACCTGCCGTAGGCCGTTTCGGAGCGGAAAGACGGAGCGGAGCCGTTTCGGACGCCCGGGTTTTCAGGCGGGATGATTTTGCGGGACCCGGCCGGACAGATGGGGAAATTTGGAACGCTAAGGTTTTTGCCATGGGTTTTCACGGGAACGCGGAGAACGGACGAAAACTTTAACAATACCGTGTATCGGAAGCGGATGCGGCGCGGAGAAAACGGCGCCGGCGGGCACGCTGCACGGAATCAATGAAAAATCTACAGATTTTCAAGGAGGAGTAAAAAATGGCAAAGATTTATTATCAGGAGGACTGCAATTTGTCCATGCTGGATGGGCAGACCATCGCTGTCATCGGTTACGGCAGCCAGGGACACGCCCATGCGCTGAACGCGAAAGAGTCCGGCTGCAACGTGATCATCGGCCTGTATGAGGGCAGCAAGTCCTGGGCGAAAGCGGAGGCGCAGGGCTTTCAGGTCTATACGGCTGCCGAGGCCGCGAAGAGAGCGGATATCAT
Source organism: uncultured Lachnospiraceae bacterium (assembly GCA_947628025.1). Taxonomy (GTDB): domain Bacteria; phylum Bacillota; class Clostridia; order Lachnospirales; family Lachnospiraceae; genus UBA3402. The sequence continues at coordinate 3,389 of CANQYH010000316.1, forward strand.
CATGATCCTGATCAATGACGAGCTGCAGGCCGATATGTATAAGAAAGACATTGAACCGAACCTGGAAGAGGGCAATATGCTGATGTTCGCCCACGGCTTCAATATTCATTTCGGCTGCATCAAGCCGCCGAAGGATGTGGATGTGACCATGA
>CANQYH010000317.1 GCA_947628025.1 uncultured Lachnospiraceae bacterium
TCGTCGGGGGTCATCTCGGTCAGTACCTTGCCCAGGGCCTGGTAGCCGCCGGTGCCGATGTACTCCTCGATGTTCTCCGGGTTGATCACGCCGCAGTTGCGCAGGGCGATACGGTGCTGTTTTTTATAGAAGTCGGTGTCGATCAGAGCCTTGACGCCGGAGTCGGTGACGGTCTCCTGGTACAGGAGACGGGTAACGACGCGGCCTTTCAGCAAATGCTCCGAAACGATCTCCGGGATATCCTCTTTTTTCACCATGGAATAGAACGTAGCGTCCGGGTAAATGATCATGATCGGACCCAGCGCGCAGAGTCCATGGCAGCCGGTCTGGACGACGGCTACTTCCTGATCGAGACCATTCTTTGCGATCTCTTCTTTCAGGGTTTCCATAATCTGCTGGCTTCCGGAGGAAGTACATCCTGTTCCGCCGCAGACTAATACGTGTGAACGATACATCTGGTTTCCTCCTTATTTAATTCCTGCTGAACTTAAGGTGTATTTCTCTACCACATGACCGCCGATCAGATGCCGCTCCAGTACCTCTTCCGCTTTCTCAGGGGTCATCTTGATGTAAGTTACCTTATCTTTGCCGGGCTCCAACACTTCCACGATGGGCTCGTACTGGCACAGGCCGATGCAGCCGGTCTGCGTGACCGCGATCTTGTCGGTCAGTTTTTTCTCCTGGACCAGATTGGACAATGTGGTCAGGACGGGACGCGCGCCGCTGGCGATGCCGCAGGTGGCCATGCCGACCATCACGCGGATGTGGTCGTGGTCCTCGCCGCGAAGGCTGACCTGGCTCTGCATTTTCTCACGGATCGCTTTTAATTCTGCAAGAGATTTCATCATTACCTCCATATCTGGCGCCTAATAAATGGCGCCTCCATCAGTTTCCAGTTTGTTCTCATTCAGAAAGTCAAGTATGTATGCCGATACCTCCGGTTCTGAGAACGGAACGTCTCCCAGGATCTCTTTGAATTCCCGCGTGTCCAGCGTAAACTCCCTGCCGTTGTAGCGATAACGGTAAACGAAATCGGTTTCCGGGTGATAGACCACCAGCGTGTGGATCGTGGAGCTGATGTCGCCCAGAGGCATACGGTCGATATGGGAAAGGATAAAAACCGCCGTGACCGTAGTCCCCGCGCCCGCTTCGGACTCGATGGAAAAACTCCCGCCGGTACTCTCTGCGGCGAACTTGAAGAACGGAACGCCCAGGCCGACCTTGCGGGTGGTGCGGCTGGTGAAAAACGGGTCGGTCACCCGTTCCACCTGATCCGGCGTCATGCCGCAGCCGTTGTCGGCGATCGTGACGGTCAGTTGGTCGGCCGCAAAATCGGCGTCTACCGTGATCTCGACCAGGGTTGCTTTCGCCTTGGTGGAATTTTCAGCCACATCCAGGATATTCAGGGAAATTTCTGTCATCATAAGAGGTTACCTGCGTTTATTCATACTTGGCCAGGATGCCCGCTACCTGATCGGGAGTCAGACGTCCGTAAACCTCGCCATTGACCATCATGACGGGCGCAAGGCCGCATGCGCCTACGCAGCGGCAGGAATCCAGCGAGAATTTCCCATCGGGGGTGCACTCGCCGTCGGAAATGCCCAGGATCTCCTGGATCTTTTCATAAACTTTGCCAGAGCCCTTGACATAGCAGGCGGTTCCCAGGCAGACGGAAATCTGATATTTGCCCTTGGGCTGGAGCGCGAACTGTGCGTAGAACGTAGCTACGCCGTAGATCTTCTCCAACGGGATCCCTGTTTCGTCGGAAATCATGGTCTGGACTTCGATCGGGAGATAACCATAGATCTCCTGCGCATGCTGCATAATGGGCATCAATGCGCCTTTTGTATCTTTCAGCTCGGCGATGACTTTCTTGAGAGCAGCTTCCTGCTCCGGCGTGCCTCTGAAAGGTACGGTTGCTTTCTTGCAAGCCATGTTGAATCCTCCTCCTATAAGTGAAATGCCTTACATGTGATAGTATTTTAACATGTAATTGACAAAAAATCTACAAAAATCTATTTCCAAAATCCACTGAATTTCAAAAAATAATACATAGCACAAAAAACCGGTTAAAAACCAGGTTTAAGGTGTGAAAAATGTTGAATATTTTCTCCGGAGATGGTATTCTATATGTAGAAGATTACATAAACGGCGGACGCGGCGCGGTTCCTTTTCTATATGCGGCCGGGAGGCGCGCCTGCGGAGCATCTGAAAGGATAAGGAGGAGCATATGACGGTAAGAGACGCGATGAATATATTGGGCGCGAGGGTCCTGGTCGGAGAGGAGCATCTGGACCGGGAGGTCAGCAGCGCCTGCGGTTCCGATATGATGAGCGACGTACTGGCCTTTTCGAAAGACCATTCGATCCTGCTGACGGGGCTGTGCAACCCGCAGGTGATCCGGACGGCGGAGATGCTGGATATCGTCTGCATCATTTTCGTGCGGGGCAAGAAGCCGGACCAAACGATCCTGGATATGGCGGCGGAGCGAGATCTGGTGGTCCTGGAGACCGGGCACCGGATGTTCTCCTCCTGCGGCCTTCTGTACCAGGCCGGCTTACACGGAGGTGCGATCTGATGGCGGATGCGATTCGTTTGACCTACGAGATCTCACCGGAGGACTTTACCAGGGCGGGCGAAGCGAGCAGCGACGTGAAGAACAAATTAAAGCGTCTTGGGATGCCGCCGGACGCGATCCGCAAGGTGTCCATCGCCATGTACGAGGGCGAGATCAATATGGTGATCCATGCCAGAGGCGGGAAGATCACGGTCGAGATCACGCCGGAGCAGATTTTGATGGTTCTGGCGGATCAGGGGCCCGGGATCCCGGATATCGAGCAGGCCATGCAGGCCGGCTGGTCCACCGCGCCGGACGAGGTGCGCTCGCTGGGCTTCGGCGCCGGTATGGGGCTGCCGAACATGAAAAAATATACCGATGAGATGAAGATCGACACGGTGCTCGGAGTGGGGACGACGATCACGATGGTCGTGAAGATCTGAGAGCTGCGTCATTTTGAGGATAAAGGAGGGCATTGCCGTACAGGGCTGCGCCGGGGGGAGGACCCGGAGACGGGAGCGGCGCGGTTTCCTGAGAAAGCTGCGGAGGGAGATTAAGCATTTAGAGAGGGTGATTCTTTGGACAAATTTTATCATTCGGTGAGATTGGATCCGGAGCTGTGCAAGGGGTGCATCAACTGTATCAAACGGTGTCCGACCCAGGCGATCCGGGTGCGGAACGGCAAGGCGCAGATCAACAGCAAGTTCTGCATCGACTGCGGGGAGTGCATACGGATCTGTCCGCACCATGCCAAGACGGCTACTTATGATAAACTGGAAGTGATCCGGCAGTATGAGTACACGGTAGCGCTGCCCGCTCCGTCGCTCTACAGCCAGTTCAACAATCTGGAGGACGTGAACATCGTTTTAAACGCGCTGAAGCTGATGGGGTTTGACGATGTGTTCGAGGTGAGCGCGGGGGCGGAGATCGTCTCGGAGGCGACCAGGGCCTATATCCGGCAGCATCC
>CANQYH010000318.1 GCA_947628025.1 uncultured Lachnospiraceae bacterium
CTCCAGATGCAGCTCGTCCATTTTTTCTCCGCACCAATAGAGAATGTCTTTCTTCCAGCCCTGCTCCGAGCAGAACAGCGGCAATCCGGCCAGGTCGTCCGCGCAGATGCTCTCTTTTTCCGCCAGAGGGCAGTCCGACAGCATGACGAGCCCCCACACGTCCGCTTCCGGAAAACAGAGCGAATGGTACCTGGCGGCGTCCGGTTCCTCGGCCAGCACGGCGAAGTCCAGCACGCCCTTGTCCAGCTTTTCCGTGACCTGCTCCGTATCTCCGCTGGTGATATGGTAGCGCAGGCCGGGATACAGCTCCTTGAACCGCCGGATCTCCCGGGCAAGATAGCGGATCTGGTAGGATTCGGCCAGTCCGAAATAAATGTCCCCGCCCGTCACGTCGTCGAGCGCCGCAAACTCCCCCGCGATCTTATCCGCCATGGAGACCAGGTCCTCGGCCCGCTTCCGAAGCAGGATCCCCTCCTCGGTAAGTTCGATGCGAAAGCTGTGGCGGATAAACAGCTTTCTCCCCAGCTCCTCCTCCAGCGACTGGATCTGTTTGGAGAGCGTCGGCTGGGAAACATGCAGATAATCGGCGGCGCGGGTCATATTCTCCTCCCGCGCCGCGGCGAGAAAATAGCGAAGCGTCCGTATTTCCATCACGGTCCCCTTTCTATGATATTCCAAATCAGAATAATATGATATAAATTATAACCATTAGCGCATCCGCCGTCAAGGGTGTATCCTAAGATTAGACAGTACAGGAGGCAACCCTATGGAGCAACTGATTTCGTATCTGAACGACGCGGGCTGCAGCGCGGACTGCATCTCGGAGATCTGCCGCCTATATGAGAACGGCGAAAAAGAGATGATCGTCAGGAAGCTGCGCCGCCACCGCTGTACTCTGATGAACGAGCTGCATGAAAGCCAGGAAAAGGTAGACCGCCTTGACTTTCTGCTCCGGCTCGTGTCGAGATGACCCAGTATCAAGAACATTCATATTATGAAAGGACGGTAGAGCAAAAATGACCGAAACAACGAAACTCGAACTTACGAACGTATGGGACAAAACATTTCCCCAAAGTGAAACGGTGACCCACAGGAAAGTCACATTCGCCAACCGCTACGGGATCACGCTGGCGGCAGATCTGTATGCGCCCAGGGACGCGGACGGACGGCTGGCGGCCATCGCCGTATGCGGCCCGTTCGGCGCGGTAAAGGAGCAGGCGGCCGGCCTCTACGCCCAGACCATGGCAGAGCGCGGCTTCCTGACGATCGCGTTCGATCCCTCTTTCACCGGCGAGAGCGGCGGGCAGCCCCGCTATATGGCGTCGCCCGATATCAATACCGAGGATTTCCAGGCGGCCGTGGATTTTCTGTCCGTCCAGGACAATGTGGACCCGGAGAGGATCGGGATCATCGGCATCTGCGGCTGGGGCGGCATGGCGTTAAACACGGCCGCGCTGGACACCCGCGTGAAAGCGACCGCCGCCATGACCATGTACGACATGACCCGGGTCAACGCCAAAGGCTATTTTGACGCGGAAGACTCCGCCGACGCCAGATTTGAGAAGAAAAAAGCCCTGAACGCCCAGCGCATCCGGGATTTTCAGTCCGGCAGCTACGCCCTCGGCGGAGGCGTGGTCGATCCGCTGCCCGACGACGCGCCGTTCTTCGTCAAGGATTATTATGACTACTATAAGACCAAACGCGGCTATCATTCCCGCAGCCTCAACTCCAACGGCGGCTGGAATGTGACCGGCTGCATGAGCTTTTTGAACCAGCCCATCCTGCAGTATTCCAACGAGATCCGCAGCGCTGTCCTGATCGTTCACGGAGAAAAAGCCCACTCCTGCTATTTCTCCCGCGACGCCTACGCCGCGATGGTGAAAGACAATCCGTATTCCGGCAACAAGGAGCTCCTGATCATCCCGGACGCGGTACACACCGATCTCTATGACGGCGGCGGCAAGAAGGCCATTCCGTTCGACCGCCTGACGGAATTTTTCCGCGCACATCTCGGATAAGCCGCGGAGTAATCATACCAGGAGGATACAAAATGCACCGTTTCCCGATCTTTTTCCTGCTGCTCTGCTCCTGTCTGGCACTGGCGGCCTGCCGCGCGGATACACGGACCGAAAGCAATACGTCCGTTTCCGGCGCAGGCGATTCGTCCTCGCCGGATCAGGGGCCCTCTGACGGAGACGCGCCCGCCGCTCAGACGGACGGCGGCGCGGCCATCGGAAAAAGTCTTTCCGCCCAGACGGGCGCAGGACCGGCCGCTCCGGAAACCAGCGCGTCCGCTCCCGACACTTCGCCCGAAGCCAGCGCGGATCCATCCGAAGAACCGGCCGGCACGAACCGGCTGATCGCCTATTTTTCCTGCACGGGAACCACCAAACAGATCGCGGAATACATCCGGCAGGCGACCGGCGGCGATCTGTACGAGATCGTGCCGGAGGTCCCCTACACGGACGCGGACCTGGCTTACTACACCGGCGGCCGCGCCGACCAGGAGCAGAATGATCCAAACGCCCGTCCCGCCATTCGCGGCCTCATAGAAAGCCTGGAGGATTACGACGTCATCTTTCTCGGCTACCCGATCTGGCACGGCCAGGCGCCGAAGATCATTTACACGTTCCTGGAAAGCAGCAATCTCTCCGGCAAGACCATCATCCCGTTCTGCACGTCCCATTCCAGCGGGATCGGTTCCAGCGCGGAAAATCTCCACAGCCTTGTCTCCGGCAGCGCGACATGGCTGGAGGGCGGGCGCTTTGCGGGCAGCGCCGCGGAATCGGATATCCGGGAATGGGTGGACCGGCTCAATCTGCCCCAGCCCCGGGAAACCGCATCCGCTCCTTACGACGGCGTTTATCCGCAGCACGAGCCCTATGGCCAGGGCGCCGGCGCCATGCCGGGACGCGTAGTATGGGCCTATGACCCGAAAAGCGTCGATTGGGACGGAACCGGCTACTGGTGGGAGCTCAGTCATTTCGACGAAGCAGCCATTTTGCAGATGGTCAACGACAGCGTCGCTTCCCTCGACGGGAAAGAGACCGCCCGAGAGGGCTGGACGGCCCTCTTTACCGCGCACAACAGCGCCCATGGCAAAAACGGAGGTTATGTTTCCGGTGAAAAAATCGCGATCAAAGCGAATATCAACGGTTCCGCCGTATACGACGACGACACCTCCGGCGAGACGAAAATGAGCTACACCAATCCGGTGCTGCTGAAAGCCCTGCTCACGTCGCTGGTAGAGGAAGCCGGTGTCGCTCCGTCCGACATCACGGTTTACGACGTATCCCGCCTCTTCCCGGACTATATGGTGGATCTGTGTACCGCGGGAGCATTAAACGGCGTCCGCTTCGTGGACGGCGGGCGGGAGATCCGCACCGTGGCCGTGGGCGGCGGGGCCTGCGGGGACTACTTCAAGACCGCCGTGGAGAAGGGCTGCGACGCCTTCGTCACCGCCGACGTGTCCTACGACCAATTCCTGGACGCCAGGACCCTGG
>CANQYH010000319.1 GCA_947628025.1 uncultured Lachnospiraceae bacterium
GCTGCCGTTCCTCTTTTGTCACCTCATGCACCGGTTTTTCCGGATCGATGCCGCTGCGTGCGACCATCACCGGGATCAGCTTCGCCGGATACAACCTGCCCAGGGCATTTTTAAACTGCTTCCCGGAAAACTCCGCAAAATCCCGCAGCACCCGCTCGTCCAGCTGCGAAACGCTCAGCGCGGGCTTCAGATCGATCGACAATGTCAGCGCACGTTTTTTCAGGATCTTTGCCGTATAGCTGCTGGCGCTTAAAATGAGCGGCCCGCTGACGCCGAAATGCGTGAACAGAAGCTCCCCGAACTCCCGGAAAAGGACCTTATCTCCGTCCGACACCGCAGCTTCCACATTCTTTAGCGAAAGCCCCTGCAGCTCCCTTATCTCCGGTTCTTTCACGTTGAAAGGAACCAGAGACGGCAGAAGCTCCGTCACCGTATGCCCGCAGTCTTTCGCGAACCGGTAACCGTCACCGTCGGAACCGGTAGACGCATAGGACAGTCCCCCGGTCGCCACGATCACCGCGTCGCTCTCTGTCAGCGCTCCGCCGGGATCCGTATAAAGACCGCGGCACACGCCGCCCTCCACGCAGAGCCCCGTCACATTTGTCCCCAGACGCACATGTACGCCCAAGTCCCTCATCTGACGGACCAGGGCGCGGATCACATCGGAGGATTTATCCGAGACCGGAAATACCCGGTCTCCCCGTTCCACTTTCAGCGGGCAGCCGTTCCTCTCCAGAAGTTCCATCATGTCCCGGTTGGTAAATGCGGAAAAACTGCTGTACAGGAACCGGGGATTGGAAACCACCTGCTTCATCATGGTTTCCATATCGCAGGCGTTGGTCACATTGCAGCGGCCCTTGCCGGTGATAAAAAGTTTTTTTCCCGTTTTTTCGTTCTTTTCGAACAAATGGACCTCATGCCCGCAGCCCGCAGCAGCGATGGCCGCCGCCATACCGGCGGCGCCACCGCCCACGATCAAAACCTTACTCATCCTATTTTACCAGGTTCAAATGGATCATGAAACCGGCGATCTCCTTATCCAGATAGACGAACTTGATCCGGCCGTCCTCGTTTGTCTTGACCGTCTCGGGGATCGTATGGACGCCCCGCGAGGCGAAATATTCGACGGCTTTCTCGCAGTCGTTGACGCCGATCGCGATATGGCCGACCGTCCCCCTGCCGCAGCCTTTCATGATCTCCACAAGATCGGCGGAAAAAATGGAGCTGGCTCCCTCTTTCGCGGGAAGCCCGAAAAACTCCAGAAACTCCTGCGCCCATCCTCTGGCCTGTTCATCATCCTTTGCGTTAATGCCCACATGCAGCACATGCATGCCTAATTCTTTTACTGCGTCCTGCATACCGCAGCCCTCCTTTTCTGTATCGCCGTTTCTTCCGGCTGTCCGGACGGAGGCCGTTTTCGATCCGCCGTCCTGCGCCAAAAGATCTCAGGATTCTTTCCCGGAAACCTCGGCGATCTTTTTCTCCAGCGCGTCCACGACTGTCCGCAGCACTTTCACACGGGCGTACAGCTTGTCGTTGCCCTCGACGACGATCCACGGCGCATAGGTAGTGGATGTGCGCACCAGCATCTCGTCCACCGCCGCCTCGTACTGGTCCCATTTCTCACGGTTGCGCCAGTCCTCATCGGTGATCTTCCACTGCTTGGCCGGATTCTCCATGCGCTCCTTGAAGCGCCGCTCCTGCTCGTCCTTGTCGATGTGGAGCCAGAATTTCAAAACGACCGCGCCGAAATTCGCCATATGAGACTCCATCTCGTTGATCTCCTGGTAGGCCCGCTTCCACTCCGCCTCGGTGCAGAAACCCTCGATGCGCTCTACCATGACGCGTCCGTACCAGGTCCGGTCGAAGATCGCGATGTGGCCGCCCTTGGGCATATTGTTCCAGAAGCGCCACAGATAGTGGTGGACTTTCTCAATGTCGTTGGCCGCGGAGGTCGGATTCACCTGGTAGCCTCTGGGATCCAGACGGCTGGTCAGACGCTTGATCGCGCCGCCCTTGCCGCCGGCGTCCCAGCCCTCAAAGCCAAGCACCACCGGGATGCGCAGACGGTACAGCTCGCTGTGCAGCGTCTCCAGCTTCTTCTGCAGCTTATCCAGTTCCTTTTTATATTCTTCCCTGGTCAGGGATTTGGTCAGATCCACGCCGGACAATACGCCGTTCTGGAAGCGCTCGGCAGGCTTTCCGGAGGGCTGCGGCTTCTCGCTCACGATCTCTTTCCGGCGGGCCAGCTCATAGGCCAGGCGCTCGGTCACGGTCGTGCGGATCTTCATCGCAGCATAATCCTTATCCGTCGCCTCGATGATGGTCCACGGCGCGTACTCGGTCTCCGTATTCTCCAGCATCTCCTCTGTGATCTTTAAGAACTTGTCGTACTCTTTATTTCTCTTCCAGTCCTGCTTCGTGACCCTCCAGGCGGTCTCCTTGGCGCTGTCCAGTTTCTTAAAGCGTTTCTTCTGTTCGCCTTTCGAGATGTGCAAAAACAGCTTGATGATCACGGTGCCGTCGTCGGTCAGCTGCTTCTCGAACGACAGGATATCCTGATACGCTCCCGGCACATCCTTTTCTTTCGTAATGCCGTCGAAACGATCCTCGGTCACGCTCTTGTACCAGCTGCAGTCGAAGATCTCGATCCGGCCTTTCGCAGGCGTCTGGGTCCAGAACTGCCACAAAAACGGACGCAGCCTGGCTTCCTCATTGGAAGAATTCGTCGCGTAGACAGAAAATCCTCTGGGATCCAGGGCCTGGATCAGGCGGTTGATCTGCACGCCCTTGCCGGCCGCGCCGAACCCCTCGAACACGATGATCACCGGGATCCCGGCCGCCTTGCACTCGCGCTGCAGCTGCCCCAGCCGCTCTCCCTCGGCCTCCATCACCTGTTTGTAGGTTTCCTTGTCCACTTTCTTTGACAGATCGATCTTTTCCAGCATACAATACCTCCTTTTTCATTATGGTAGCTCTGCACGAAATTTGGTTGATACTATTATAATTGTTTTTCCCTTTTGTTTCAAGTCTATGTACAAGAAAAAATACCAACAAAATACAAAATTTCTTCAAAAGCCGGTAAAAAAACAGTTGCATTTTTTAAAACTCATGATATAATATAGAGCGTCGGCGGAAAAAGCCGGCGGCAGACCCGGTTCCTGGGGACCGCGGATATGCGGGGGCGTAGCTCAGCTGGGAGAGCGTTCGGTTCGCATCCGAGAGGTCGAGGGTTCGAATCCCTTCGTCTCCATGAAAAACCGGACATTGACGATCGTCAGTGTCCGGTTTTTTTTGTATCTGTCTCTATGGAAAAACACACGCGTTCTATGCGGCCGCGCTCCCATCTTTTCGCTTACGGCTCCTCAGCCGTTTTCCGCGCGATCCTCTGGTCCATCTCTTTCTGGGCCCGGTTCTGGTAAACCGTCAGGATCCGGTCCAGGTAGATCGACTTTAACTGTTTGCTGGCCAGCGCCTGCTTCACCGGCGGCAGCTGCAGG
>CANQYH010000320.1 GCA_947628025.1 uncultured Lachnospiraceae bacterium
TTTGTATAGCGTCCATAACTCTCGATATAATCAGACTTTCTTCGGTTTATGATTTTTCTTCATGAAACAACCCTGGCCCGGCGCCTGCGTTTTATCAGGCTTTCCCGGGAAAGACGTTTGGCGGAGGGGGCTTATCTGACGATGCTCTGCTCCTCCGCCAATTTGATGGCCTCCGCCTGAGAAAGCGCCTCCGCGGGCAGATATCGCCGGATGATGCCGAACATCGCGTTTTTGGAGGTCTGCGGAAAATAAGCCCGCAGCTTGCGGATGCGGTACCGCAGCGACGAGAGGGATAGATTCAGGTATTCGGTGGTTTTTTCCTGGGTCTCGCCGCGAAGCAGGTATTCTAGGATCCGGATATCTAAGCTGTCGCTTTCTACCAGCAGACGATTCAGCGCCTGGATCGTGGCGACAGCCTCGTCTTCATAAAAATTGATCTCCGGAAATACCGGCCTTTGGCGGTCTGCTACCGGCGCCAGACCCTCGATCCGGGTAGAGTCCCGTATCCGCAGAGGACACTTGATGAAAGCGTTGATGGTCAGCATGGGGTTTTTCTTCAGAAATGAGCAGACCTGGACGGCCTCCTCGCCCAGTACCCGGAAATCCTGTTCCACGCTGGTGATCGACGGCGACATCAGCCTGGACAGAAAAGAATCCCCAAAGCTGATCAGGCGCAGGTTTTCAGGGACCTGCACATTTCTGTCTAACAGGAATCGGAGCAGGTAGATCGCGGCGGTATCGTTGACGCAGATAACTGCGGAATAATCGCGGATACGTTCCCAGATCCGGTTCGTGCAGTCGGCGATGGAGCCAAGATTATAGTAAATATCCTTTTCCCAGGGAAAGCATTTTTTCTTGACAGAATCCGCGTAAGAGCTGGGGTTGACGCCGAAAAGGGCAATATTTTCATCTCCTGCCGTTTCTTTAAGATGGGACAGCAGCGTGTACATACTGCTCTGATAATCCAGCAGGAGGATGTTTGTCCGGTTCGGTGCGTCGGGGTTTTGATCGCCGGTTACCAGAAGACACAGGCATCCTTTTTCCTGGATGGAAAAGACGATCCGGTTGATCCAGTTGATCGAAGTGCCGATCACGACGACGATCTCTCCGTTCAGCTCCCCACCTTGCAGCGTAAGATCCTCCTCACGCATCTCGACCAGGCGGATCTTCCTCAGGTAAGCCTGATTGGAGAGGCCTTTCATGGTTTCTGTACACCAAAAAGAGTTCTGATATTCTGGTTCTATGATGATACGTATGTCCATATTGCTTTGTCCCCCCGCGTAATACCGGTTATTATCACGTCATTGTCCTGGAATCCTGCACGAATTGTTTGATAAGCATTATTATATACGTTTTTTGGCCTTTTTTCAATCAAATGGATCAGAAAAAGACGTAAAGAGTTCTGGAGGAACCGAAAAAGTGTTTAAATTTTTGAGAAATAATCCTGAAAACTTGGTCTGTTTTATGCGAAAAATATAAAATATAATAATAATCATAGTTACATAAAAACAATGCAAAAAAGAGAGAGGAGGTATGGAAAAATTGGGTCATATTTCCAAAATAATTTTGATTATTTTAGTATCTGTAGGGCTTTTTGGCTGCTCGAAAACGGCGGCTGTTCCGGATACGCAGCCGTCTGCCGGGGAATCGCCGGCGGAGAGCCAGACACCGGCGGCGCTTTCCGGATCGAAAGAGTCTCCGACAGCCGCGGAGCCGGAGATGACCCAAACGTGGATCCCGGAAGAAGAGACTATTTCAGAACCCGGTCCGTCCGAGGAATATCAGGTGATCTCGATCGAAGATTATCTGGAAAAAACGACGTCGGGGCTGCTGGCTCAGTTTGTCGGTTTTTTATCGGGGTATGAGATGGTTTATGATTCGAACGGAGATCCCCGCGTGAGCTTGCCGGACGATTGGTTTGAGATCTGCAACGGTCCTTATGCAGATCCGAATCCGCATAATAAACATGCGGACAAGCTGCTGATGAACGAGGAGACAGGGCTTTGGGAGGTCTGGAACGACGATGATTACAGCATCGATATCCTGAACCAGTACATACTGGCCGACGCATTTGCCCGCTATGGCACGTTTTCTTCCAAGTCCATCAAAGACGGGTGGGTGAATTATGACGTATGGGATATGGGAGGCGGCAACCGGGGCAACGGAGCGTACGCGCTGATGAGCAAGAAAGAGTATCTTCCGGTATTCTCCGGCAGCGCCGAGTTCGGAAATCTATACACGGTATACGGAGAGCCCTATATCGAGAATGAGACCTTGGGAATGGCCGCTGCCGGTCTGCCGAACGTAGCGGTGGATATGGCGGATGTATTTGCCAGGGTGACCAGCGACTGCGACCCGGTGCTGTGGGCAAGATTTCTCGCCGCAATATATGCGATGGCCTATTTTGAGGATGATATCCCGACGCTGATCCGCGAGGCGGAGGTGGTGCTGCCGGAGGGAAGCTGGCAGAGGCAGGTGATCGATCAGGTCTTCGCGATCTGGGAAAAGTATCCGGATAACTGGCGGGACGCCGTGGAGGAGGTCGCAGAGAGCTGCTACAGGAGCCATTTTGATCTGGGAGACAAGAGCATGAGCGAGACCAGCATCAACAATGCGTTCATCTTGATGGGACTTCTGTATGGAGACGGCGATTACTATGAAACCTGCAGGATCATGTCCCTGGCCGGTCACGGCGGCGACAGTACGACTCCGACGGGATTGGGGATCGTAGGCATCATTCAGGGAATGAAAGATCTGCCGGCGGAGGTAAACGAAAAGGTCTGGCAGGATGGGAAAGGGGTCGTGGTGAATATGCCTTATACAGATTCCCTGCCCAAGTATTATATGTATTATTCCGGTCTGCCGGAGCGCATACTGATCTCCGATATCGTAGAGCTGTATCGCCGGAATTTCGAGCATATCCTGGTGGAAAACGGCGGAAAGATCGAGGATGGCAATTACTACATTCCCAAAGATCCGCTGCGCGGTATGGAGACGGTACTGACCGAAGATTTTGAAGAGGGTCTGGGCAGTTGGACGGTGACCGGTGAAGCGGAGCTGGCGGAACCTGGCTTTACGGGTAGCTATTCGGCGGAGATACATTGCAGCAGATCTCATGACAATGGGATCAGTACAACGCTGACGGGCCTGAAACCGGGCGCCAAATACAGGGTTACGGCATACGTGCGTTCCAGCGCAAAGACCAGCGCGTATCTGTTTGCCAGGGAGCCTGGAGCGGACAGCGGCGTTTTTGAGGCGGCGGGCGGTTATCAGTCTTATGTGAAGAGAGACTTTATATTCCGGGCCACGGCGGAAACAATGGAGATCGGGCTGATCCTGCCGGCAGGGACGAATGAAAGCCACAATACGAAGATCGACGACATCACGGTGGTCCATGTGCTGGAGCAGCATCCGCTGGGAGATGCGGTTACGATCCAGTCACAGTCAGAGGACGGCAGGTATGCAGGAAAGATCGAGATGGAGATCCATGGGCGCT
>CANQYH010000321.1 GCA_947628025.1 uncultured Lachnospiraceae bacterium
CCGGAATAAGCACGGATTACCGCATAGCCCTCATTTTCTAATATTTCAGATAAGGCATCTCCGATATGTATATCATCCTCAATAATAGCGACTGTTTTCACCTGCATTTCCCTTTCTCTTTTTTGATATTTTCCTTATTGACTTTATCATTTCTATTATTATCACCCGAAATGTAAAATTACATTGGGTGCAGGAAATCCAAACTTTTGGATTTGGCGCACCCACTCCCTTTGATCGACAGCTTTGAGTGCCTCCGTCACATTCTCCTGCTTTGCCATTGCGGGGATGATGCGGGCCAGCCGCTCGTTGCAGGACCGGTCGATTTCCGACAAATGCTCCCACAAGGTTCCGTTCAGTACAAGGCTGGTATAAAGTATGTACCGCCCATTTATTCAAATAACGATTCCATTGACGGCTCCTTTCCGTGTGATAATTGTGCTTGCAGTTTGAGGTCTGCGCCTGTCCGCTCCTTTCCTCATAGCTGCTTTTTCAAATCGTCACAAATGAGCCGCAGCCAGGATGTAATTTTCGAGGGAGAAACCCTCCTTTATAAATTACATCATGGTTGGAGATGGAATTGCTCTCGCCCTGCAATTCGTCGTCACGGGAAAGCCTCTCGTACAGCAATGTTATTTTGGTGTTTTTCATGTTGACCTCTTTCTGCATGAAAAAAGCTCTAAGATTCTTCACTTACCACGAGAAAACTGTCGTGATAAAGAAGTCTCCTAGAGCTTATAACACCGTCAGCGTTTCAAAACTTTCTTTTCCTGCTCTACCATACCGCGGGCGCTCTCCAGGGAAGTCGCGATCAGGGACGGCAGCTGTTTCTCCGGCATCGTAGGCGCATAATAGAAGCCCTGCTGCATCACGCAGCCGCACCGGTCCAAAAACGCTTTCTGTTTTTGCGTCTCGACGCCCTCGGCGATCAGCTTCTTATTCATACGGAGCGCGATCCGCACCAGGCCCTCGACCACCGGTTCGCACTTGGAAGTATTCTCGATCTCCCATACGAACATACGGTTAAACTTGAGCGTATCCACAGGCAGCTCAAAGATCTTCATCAGTCCGGAACTGCCGGAGCCGAAGTTATTCAGGATCAGCTCCACGCCCAGCCAGGACAACGCCTGCAGACGCCCGGCGATGTTCGCATAATCGGCGCCTACCATATATTCGTCGACCTCGATGGCCAGCTTGCCTTTCGGCAGTTTATACTTATCGATCACCTGCGATACCTGCTGCACGAAATCTCCCTGCATCAAAAGCGCCGGCGAGATCGGGATCGCGATGGACTCGAACTCCTTGCCCGCTTTCAAAAGATCCGCCACCATCGCCGCGGCTTTATCCAGCGCGTAGTACTCTACCTGGCGGATCTGGCCCGTATCCTCGGCCACCGGCAGGAATTCCACACTCCCCACCATGCCCAGATCCTGAATGAATATCCGCATATAAAACTCAGCTCTGGTAAACAGTCCTGTCTCCGTATTGTAGGTCGGACGATAACGGACCTCCACCTCGTTGTTCGCCAGCGCCGTCCCCAGATATCTGGCAATGGCCTGCCGGCGCAGGAACTGCTTATGCAGGTCCATATCATAGGCTATGTACTGATTGCTGCCCAGTTCCGCCGCGCGGTTTACCGCCAGATCCAGGCATTTCATCATATCTGTCGCGTTTGTCGCGTAGCCGGGGTATGAGCAAAGGCCGATCTGCACGCTGCAGAAGCAGTCCAGCTCCCCGATCGTCCAGCTCTCATTGAACCGCTCGATCAGCTGGTCCGCCAGCCGGGACGCCTCGCCCATGCTGCGGTTTTTCATGATTACGATAAATTCCACGCCTACGTAACGGTACACGGCGCATCCGCTCTTCTGTTCCAGATAATTCAGGATCTCGTCCAGAAGCGTCTCGCAGCGGTCGTGGCCGAACAGATCGTTCATACGCTTGAAGTTCTCGATATAGAGCTTCAGCACCACGCCCTCATAACCCATCAAAAACTGCGCTTCTAAGCGGTTCATGCAGACGCTGCTGTCGCTGGCCTTTTTTCCGTCCTGTTCGCCGCCAGCCGGGGCCGTCTCTTTGACATCCTCCGAAGCAAGGGGTTTTTCCCTCTTTTTACTAAACAGTGCCATAGGTTGCTTCCTCCGAAATTTAGTATATATTCGCTATTATATCGTGTATTCCTAAAAACTGCAACACCCAAACCGCGATTCTAAGCAACTTCAGCTGCTAACGCATAGCTGCCGTCCACTGTCCTGCCATGACAATAGCAGAAACAGCGGCAACCATTCATGTAATGGCCGCCGCTAATATCGTTCCTGATCGTATCATCGCATCTCCCCGAATTTACTCCGACTCCGGACCTAACCTGTCCCGCAGGTGAAACGGTTCTCCGGTTTAAAAGGGCTCCCGCCCGGATCTCCGCCGGGAACCGGTCTTCGCCGCCACCTGGTTTTCAGCTGCGGTTCTGCTGAGCCACCAGATACTCCGCACCATATTTTTTGCGCAGCGCCGGTTTCTCGATCTTGCCGGTGGCGTTGCGCGGCACTTCCGCGAAAATGAACTTCTTCGGCCGCTTGTAGCGCGGCAGCCCCTTGCAGTATTCTTCCAGTTCCTCGAGGCTGCACTCCATCCCCTCTTTGACCGAAACGATCGCGCCAGTGATCTCGCCCAGGCGCTTATCCGGCAGACCGATAACTGCTACGTCTTTCACTTTCTCGTAGGCGCTCAGGAAATTCTCGATCTGCACCGGGTAAATGTTCTCACCGCCGCTGACGATCACGTCTTTCTTGCGGTCTACCAGGAAAATGAACCCGTCCTCGTCCTGCATCGCCATATCGCCGGTGTAGAGCCAGCCGTCTTTCAACGTTTCCGCCGTGGCTACAGGGTCGTTATAGTAGCAGGTCATGACGCCCGGCCCTTTCACGCACAGCTCGCCCACGTCGCCCTGCTTCACTTCCGCGCCGTTTTCGTCCACGATCTTGCAGGACCAGCGGTAGCCGGGGATGCCGATAGCGCCGACCTTGTGAATGTTCTCCATCCCCAGATGGACGCAGCCTGGGCCGGTAGATTCGGACAGGCCGTAGTTGGTATCGTACTGATGGTTCGGGAAATATTCTTTCCAGCGCTTGATCAGGGACGGTGGAACCGGCTGCGCGCCAATGTGCATGAGCCGCCACTGATCCAGCTGATAATTTTCCAGTTTAATATCGCCGCGGTCCAGGCTGTCCACGATATCCTGCGCCCACGGCACCAGCAGCCACACGATCGTACAATGCTCCTTGGAAACCGCGTCCAGGATGATCTCCGGCGTGGTCCCGGTCAGAAGCACGGCCCGGCTCCCGGCGCACAGGCTCCCCATCCAGTGGAATTTCGCGCCGGTATGGTACAGCGGCGGGATGCAGAGGAACACGTCGTCCCGGCCGGTCGCGTGGTGCTTCTGCTCCATCTGCGCCGCCTGCAGCAGGCTTTCATGATTGTGGAGGATCGCTTTCGGGAAACCAG
>CANQYH010000322.1 GCA_947628025.1 uncultured Lachnospiraceae bacterium
GGTCATCCCGCCGGCGGCTGCCAGGTAGGACTGGTAGCCTTTCGCCAGGTCGAAATAGGTCACGCCCCGGTCATACAGCTGGTAACGCACGCTCAGATCCAGATCCTGCTCTCCGGCGTTCACCAGGTAGGTCCCGCTGTCCGTGCTGTATTCTCCGTTGATCTTCACGCGCTTGTACTGGGCGATCTCAAAGGAGGGGTAGACCTTGTTGTAATTGGAGCTGTCCGCTTTCTTGCTGGCCAGCCTTACGTTCAGGTAGGCGGTCCGGGCCCCTTCCTCCAGGATGGCCAGGAAGCCCTTTTCCGTCTGATCCGCCGAGCCGTACATCGCTCCGAAGACCGGCATCATCAGCTCCTCGCCGTACTCCGGCATGTAATAGTAATCGTTGAAGAAGTCGTTGTCATACACCGGTCTCTTGTAATCCGAGACGTTGGAGATGTAGGAATTGAAACGGACCAGAGCGCCGCAGCCGTCCGGCAGCAGGATGGAGCCGTCCTCGTACTGATCCATGGCCGCCGCACCGAAATTGGGCAGCAGGGTCAGGCTCTGGGGCGTGTAGAAATCGTTGCCGCTGACGATGCTGCCGGTGGGCACATGGGCCAGCAGGTTCCCGTCGCCGTCCAGGGTCAGCTCCACCTCCAGGTCGAACTGGGCCGGCTCCGTGAAATCCACGGTAAAGCCGAATTCCTCGCCGTCCGCCAGCAGCATCTCGGTGGTGTAGCCCACGAGCCGGGTCACCTCGATCAGCTGGTTGGTGGCGCTGGTCGGGGGCGTCCCGTTATAGGTGACCGAGTAACATTCCTCCGTCAGGCTCCGTTTGTAGACCAGGGACAGGGTGTTTAAGTACCTCTCGCCGGTGGTCTGGTCCAGGGTCCCCTCTTCCATCAGCCGCTTCAGGCCGCCGGCGAAGAAGTCCTCATAAGTCCCGACCCCCATCTTTTTCGGCAGATATTCGTAGAAACGGTTGGACTCGCCCTCGTTTAAGTTGATATGGATCTTCACGCCGTTTTCGATCTGCTCCATGGAGTAGCTGGAAAAGGCCACGCAGTTGTCGTAGGAGTTCCACTCGTAAAGGTTATTGTCCTCCCCCAGGTAGCTCAGGGAAAGGAGGGCCAGCTCGCTTCCGGACGTGCCGTTGGCGTAGCTGCGGAATTTGGAACCGGCCGCGTCCTGCACCTCGAACGTCATATTGGACGTATCGACGGTCAGGGTGCTGCCGCCGTTTTCGGCTACCTTCACCTTGCCCGCATCCAGGCCGATCTCGGTCCCCTGCAGGGGCTGCCGGGAGGCCGTGACCGGGAGCGTCTCGCTTTTCAGCGACCAGGCTGGGATACTGATCAGGATGTAGATCAGCAGCGCGGCCGCCGCGACTGTCAGTGCGATTCTGCGGATCGTATGTTTGTCATAAAATTTCTTCAGAGCTTTTCCCACGCTCTGAAACGCTTTACGGATCGCCGCCATCTTCTCACTCTCCTTTCTACAGCCGGCGGATGAATTCCTGTCCCACCGAAATGAAGAAGTTCACCATCTGCTCGATCAGGGTGAAGAACAGGATCCCTAGAAACATGATGATCGCCGCCGCCACGAAAGTCAGCACGATAGAGACGAGCGTCTTGCCGAAGCCGTACTCGTGGATCACGCACAGCCCCGCCAGCAGCATGAATACGGACCAGACCAGGCCCACGCCCGTGATCACGTAGACGATCATGGCCTCCTCCGCAATGATGAAGTTGCTGGCGAAGACCTGGAAGATCAGAGTCGCGGACACCGGGACCAGCGAATAGGACACGACCGTCAGGATATCCGCCATGTTCCCCTTGCCGTTCAGGAGCGTCGTCACCGACCAGTTGCTGACGATGAACAGGACGAAACCCAGCACCCAGGTCAGGAAAATGGAGATGCTGTTCATGCTGGTCAGGTCATGCAGGTTGATGATGAAGCCCGTATACTGGTAGCTGACGCACTGCAGGATGCCGAACGCCAGCAGGATGACCACCGCCAGGGGGACGCACCCTTTCCCGCGGAAGCGGATCTCGTAGAACGCGTCAAAGGGATGCACGATGGAGCGCCCCATGTAGGATAATTTTTCTTTCAGGGATTCTTTCATTCCTCTGCCCTCCCTCTCCGGCTGTTTAAGAGCTTCATGGCGGCTTTCGCCTTGATCTTGCTCTGCTTGTGGTAGCGCACCTCCGAACCGATGACCGCCGCCACCAAGGCGATGAACAGGACCATGATGATCAGGAAATGATCCTCCAGCCATTCGCCCCGGAAGCCGTTGTAGGCCTTGGAGTAGAACGTCCGGTTATTGCCCATCTTGAAGTAATACATGGCGGTCTTATAATCCTCTTTCATCAGGTAGTTCTTGCCGATGCCGCTGTAGGCCGCCTCATAGTTGGCGTTCAGGGCCAGCGCCTGCCGGAATGAGACCAGCGCCTCGTCCCAGTCGCCGAAATAGTAGCTCTCGTTTCCTTCCAGGACCGCCCTGCCGAACGCGGTCGGGGCCAGGATGTAAATGTAGTTCAATGTGTCGTCGGAGATCACCAGCTTATCTCCCAGCCAGGCGATGCTGGTGGGGCTCTTGAACTCGCCTTTCAGGTTGCCGCGGCTGCCGAAGGCGTTAAGGAGCTCCCCGTCGAAATTATACAGGAAGATCCGGCCCTTGGTGCGGTCCAGCAGGGCGTAGGTCCCGAAGTCCGTCACGGCGATGTCCACGAACTGGCTGCCGGCGTCGGTGGAACTCAGGTTCCAGATATCGCCGATCACCGGGGTGTTGCCCTCCTGGCGGAGCACGTTCTCGCCCTTGGAATTCAGGCGGAACACCATATCCGCCGCGGAAGAATCATAGGTCACGGCCATGACGAAGCCCTCGCCGTCCAGCGTGATATTGTTGAAAGCCGGGGCGTAGACCTTGGCCATCTGAGCCTTCTGCTCGTCGCTGGCGATGGATTTCCAGAAATAATCGGTCAAGCTGACCATCGGGGTATTGACGCCGTAGTAGCCGCTGAACTGGCCGTCCCGGGTCAATTCCAGGATCCCCTCGTAGCTGGACTGCACGACCACATAGATGCGGTTCGCCAGGTCCACGGCGATCTTGGAGGGCACGAACTGGGTCACGCCGGCCAGTTCGTCCGGAGCGTTGATGATGCGCTTCAGCCCGCAGGTCTCCAGATCCAGCACCACGATCCGCTTGTTGCCGGTGTCGGCCACATAGACCTCCTGCTCTTTCTCATGGACGAAGATTCCCTCGGGAGAGTTCAGCATGATCTGGTTGCCGTTCTCGTCCAGCGCGATCTTCCCGTCTATGGTGCGGACCAGCTTGGTCGTAAAAAGCAGTTCGCCGTCGCCGCTAAACACGTTGATGCGGCTTTCCGTCGTGTCTACCGTGAAGATCCGCCCGTCCTTGCTGGTGCAGACGTCGTCCACGCTGGAAAGGGCCACGCCGCCCATGTTTTCCGCGGAGATGGTCCTC
>CANQYH010000323.1 GCA_947628025.1 uncultured Lachnospiraceae bacterium
CGTCCAGGATCCCGCCGTTTTCCAGGGACATCTCGCTGACGGAGCCGTAGCGTTTCTTCCAGTCCAGCCGGACCTCTGTCTTCTCCCCGCCCTGGTTCGCCAAAAATACATAATCGTACTTTCCGTCATACCGCACGGAGGATACCAGGTTCCGGTCTTCGCCGATCGCAAAGAGCCGCCCGGCCATCTCCTGGCACCAGTCCCACCAGGGTTCCCCATGAAGATCCTCGATAAAGCGCAGATTGTCTTTTTCGTTCCAGCCGAACCCCTGCCAGAGATCCTGACGGGACGCTGGATCGCCGGAACCGTCTGTCGCACCCGCGTCGATGATCTCCCGCGGCAGTTCTCCCAGACAGAGCACATTGCCGCCTGCCGCCGCGAATGAGCGGATCGTGTCGTAGGCCCGTTTCTCCAAAAACTGCGATGGCGGGATCACCAGCACCCGGTATGCCGCCCGGCCCAGCCGCAGCTCCCCCTCTTCGATCTTGGCCTCGTCCAGCATTTCCGCGTCCAGATGCTCATAATCTGTCTGATGGAACAAAAGCTCCTTGCAGACATAGACCCAGTCGCCGCGGACCCGGTCGCAGACCGCCTTGTCTTCCCCGCTGCCGTGATGGGCGAAGCCATTGAACGGTTCCGCCGCGCAGGCCCACAGAGAAGCTACCGGATCCAGCACCGCCACGCGGATATCCGCTTCCGTATGGGTGATCCAGGCGCTCAGCCGCCCCGTATAGTCCGTCAGCAGACGGTAATAGTTCCAATAAGGATTCTGTAAAAACTGTGACGGCGGCGCGTCGTGCTTCACAATGGAAGCGATCGTATAATAAAACGCATGAACATTATAGAAATTGATCCCGTTGGCCGCCAGCCGGTCGAACATCCATTTGGCGTCCTGCAGCGTCATGGTCCAGCCCACGCTGTGGAAGCTCTCGATCATTGCAAACGAATGACCCAGCTGCCGGGTCAGGGAACTGACCGATTTGGCGTTGCTGCGGTAGCGGTACAGATATTCGTCGTAGATCCATTCCAGCGGCCGCCCCAGCTTCTCATGGGCCGTATCGCCCCCGACGATCGTGCTGTTCCTCTGGGTCGTCATCCGCATGGACGGCACCTCCGCCGCATACTCCAGATGATGCTGCCTGCACCAGCCGGACACGGTTTCGTGATAGCTCCCCACAAACAGCTTGTGCATGGCGTCATAATAATCGTAGCGGATCCGAAACGCGTCCGGATAATCGCGGCAGTAAAGCGCCGGCAGATGCTCCCGGATCTCGTATCCTTTCAGCTCCTTAAAGAACTCCGGCAGCTGCGGCGACCAGGGGATCCCGCCCTGCATCCCCACCTCATCGGAGAACATGCCGAACACCGTTTTGCCTAATTCCTCCCCCAAAAACTGCGCGTATTTCTCATGGGTGAGCTCCACAAACGTCTCCACCGCCGGTTTGCAGCAGGGATCGAAAAAATTACCATAGTATTTAAATTCTCCCAGAGCGTCCTCCAAAAAGATCTCGATCTGCCATTTCCCCTCCGGCAGCTCTCCGGACAGGATATGCTGGGGCCGGTACGTGAAAAAACGCTTATTGTTGTAGGCGGTCAGCCCGGTCGTCTGATAGATCTCCTCCGTCTGCAGATTGCCGATCTCCGCCTCCAGAGGAACCGCCGCTCCGAAATCCGCCTGCCCGTCCGCAAAAGGAACCGCTTTCGCATAGAGAATACGGGACCATCCCAGATTTTCCTCATAACGGCCCCCATGCTCCAGCAGGATCTGTCTGTGGCGCAGGATCTTATGCTCTGCTTCCGGGTGCGCCAGCGTCACTTCCCCGCCGCCCATGCCGCTGGGATACGGATACTCGTCATACAGCCACGCCTCCAGGCCGTACTCGGCCGCTTTCTGACAGGCGTAGCGCACCCGCTCGAACCACTGCCGCGACAGATACGGGATCTTCAGCCCCTGTCTCGCGCAGATGAACACGCCGCCCAATCCTTTCTCCGCCATCTCCCGCAGCTGGCGGTCGATCTCCGCTTCCTCCATGTCTCCGTTCCAGAACCAGAACGGCTTGATGCGGTACCTGGCCGGCGGAGCCTGAAACTCACGAATCCACTCCATGTTCTTTCCTCTCTGCGATATGGGATCGCTTCCTGATTTTCGATTACCCCCAGAATAGCACGTTTTCCGCCCGATTTCAATGCGCAGCATGAACGGAATCACATTTCTGCCGGCGGCGCGGAACTTATCAAAGTTGACGATTGCTATTTCCGGCGATCCGTGTTATAGTAGGAGGCAGAAAAAGGGGAGCCAACAGCGGCTGAGAGGAGATGGTTCCATCTCGACCCATAACCTGATTTGGATAATGCCAACGTAGGGAGATATCACGGATTTACAGGGTATGTCTGCCGCAGGCATGCCCTTTTTATTTTGATAACGCGTACCGCCGTGTCGGAGCCTTGCGCCAAGCCAGAGCCCGCCGGGGTACGGGCGGCGGATCGGGGGCACCACTTTCCGCCGCCATACAAAAGTGATTGGAAACCCATTACGACAAGGAGGATGAACATGGGAGAATCAATGACAAGCGCTTCCGCAGGCGCAGGCGCCGCATCCGGAAACTATACGACGCAGATGGACGCGGCGAGGAAAGGAATCGTGACACCGCAGATGGAAACCGTCGCGGAAAAGGAACACATACCGGTGGAGCGGCTGATGCAGCTGGTCTCCGAGGGAAAAGTGGCGATCCCGGCCAATAAACGCCATACCTGCCTGAACCCGGAGGGCATCGGCAGTATGCTGCGGACAAAGATCAACGTGAATCTGGGCGTTTCCCGCGACTGCAAGGACTATTCCATTGAAATGCAGAAAGTGTTAAGCGCCGTCGATCTGGGCGCGGAGGCCATCATGGACCTGTCCAGCCACGGCAATACCCAGCCGTTCCGCCAGAAACTGACCGGCGAATGTCCGGCGATGATCGGGACCGTCCCCGTCTACGACAGCGTGATCCATTATCAGCGGGATCTGGCGACCCTGACGGCCAAGGACTTCATCGACGTCGTGCGGCTCCACGCGGAGGACGGCGTGGATTTCGTCACGCTGCACTGCGGCATCACCCGCAAAACCATCGAGCAGATCCGCACCCATAAACGGAAAATGAACATCGTCAGCCGCGGCGGCAGCCTGGTCTTCGCCTGGATGACCATGACCGGCCAGGAAAATCCGTTTTATGAATATTATGACGAGATCCTGGATATCTGTGAACAATACGACGTGACGATCTCCCTCGGGGACGCCTGCCGACCGGGATGCCTGGCCGACGCCGGCGACGTGTGCCAGATCGAGGAGCTGGTGCGCCTGGGAGAGCTGACGAAGCGTGCCTGGAACCACAATGTGCAGGTCATGGTCGAAGGACCGGGCCATGTGCCGTTAAACCAGGTGGCCGCCAACATGGAGATCAAGCAAAGTAT
>CANQYH010000324.1 GCA_947628025.1 uncultured Lachnospiraceae bacterium
GACATGCTGCGGGATCCGTCATCAGATCAGATGCAGTCAGGACAGTATAGAGGAAACGAACAATATAAACGTATCGTCAAATTTTTGACCGGCGTGGTCATACTATCCCTGGAAATGATCGCCTACTGGTACGTGTGGGTAAACTATTACAACCAGCACATGGATGTTCCCTATAACCGCACCGGCCATTGGCTGATGGTGGCGGTGTACGGACTTTTGCTGATCATTTTCAATATCATCTATGGCGGCTGGCGGGTCGGCTATCTGCGGACCAGGAACATGATTTACTCGCAGACCTTAGCCACTCTCTGCGCCAATTTCATGATCTACTTGCAGATCACATTGCTGACCAAGCATTTCCTGAATGTGGGGCCGCTGCTGGCCATGACCGCGGTCCAGTTCATGGTCATCTGCATCTGGAGTACGATCAGCACACGGTTATACCGGATCCTCTACCCGCCCAGGCGGGTTCTTTTAATATACGGAGAACATCCGGTAGCCAGCCTGATGGGGAAGATGAGCACCCGAAACGACCGGTTCGTGGTGGGTGAGGCGGTACATATCAGCACAGACGCGGACTGGAATTCGGTAGAGCGGGCGGATGCGGACAGTAGGTCTGCGGGCAGCGCGCAGGCGGAGCTGGAAGAGATCAAAAGGAAGATCGACCAGTATGAGGGTGTGGTCATTTGCGATATCCCCTCGCACATCCGCAACCTGCTCTTAAAGTATTGTTATGGCAAATCCGTGCGGACCTACACGACACCGAAGATCTCGGATATCCTGCTGCGGAGCGCGGAGAAGCTGCATCTGTTCGATACGCCGCTGCTGCTGTCGCGGAATGTGGGTCTGACGTTTGACCAGAGGTTCGTGAAGCGGCTGATGGACATCGTATTGTCACTGGCGGCGCTGATCCTCTTATCGCCGGTATTTGTTATCACAGCCATCGCGATCAAAGTCTACGACGGCGGGCCGGTGTTCTTCCGGCAGGACCGATGCACGAAAGACGGGAAAGTATTCTCCATCTGCAAGTTCCGGAGCATGATCGTGGACGCGGAGAAAGAGGGACATTCAATCCCGGCGACGGATCGCGATCCGCGGATCACGCCGGTGGGGAGGATCATCCGGGCGACGAGGATCGACGAGCTGCCGCAGATACTAAACATCCTGAAAGGCGACATGAGCATCGTGGGGCCGAGACCGGAGCGAGTGGAGCATGTGGAGCTGTATACGAGGGAGATCCCGGAGTTCCCGTACCGGATGAAAGTGAAAGGCGGGCTGACCGGCTACGCGCAGGTGTATGGGAAGTACAACACGACGGCGTATGACAAGCTGAAGCTGGACCTGATGTATATACAGAATTATTCGCTGAAGCTGGATCTGGAGATCATCCTGCAGACGGTCAAAGTGATCTTTATGAAAGAGAGTACGGAGGGGTTTGAAGAAGAGGCGAGCGCGGGGATCGCGCGGGAAAGCCATAAAGAAATATCAGGGAAGAGAGAATCTTTTATGCATTCCCACAGAACAGAGAAGATCTTCTAAGAAAGTTAGTGAAACACTAAGAAATGGAGAAGAATCACCAGCTTTCGGAGGAGAACCTTTAAATTGTAGTATATTAGAGAATGGGAAGAAATTAGTAATATGAAGAAATCCCCAAATACCAAGATAAGAGTTTTACTTGTATGTCAACATTATTACCCAGAAAATTTTCAGATTACACCCATTGCAGAACAATTGGTAGTGGATGGGTTTGAAGTTATGGTATTAACTGGTTTGCCGAATTATCCGTTGGGAATCGTATTGGATGAGTATAAACATGGTCATAGGGACGAATGGATCAATGGTGTTCATGTGGTGAGATGCTTTGAAATCGGTCGTAGGAAAGGAGTCTTTTGGCTGGCGGCCAATTACATGAGTTTCATGTTATCGGCGCTGTATAAGGCTGGAAAGCTAAAGGAGGACTACGACCTAGTATTTATTTATCAGTTATCGCCCATCCTCATGGCGTTGCCAGGCTTAAAGTATGCTAGGCGGCATAGGGTTCCGGTGCTCCTGTACTGCTGTGATCAATGGCCAGAATCACTGAAAGTGTACATAAAAAGCGAGAGAAACTTGTTATTCCGTATCATGAAACAGGTCAGCAGGTCTATATATGCTTCGGCAGATAAGGTGTTGTGCCAATCTTCGAGTTTTGTGGATTATTTGGCATTGACCCACGGGCTTGATCGGAACAGGTTGGAATATCTGCCGTCATTTGCGGATGAGTCATATCTGGAGGAAAATTTTACATCTACGGACGATATTGTGGATTTTGTATTTATGGGGAATTTGGGATATGCACAGAATCTCCTAGCAGTAATATCAGCGATCGAGATGATTCGGGATGTTCCGGGATTCCGAGTGCATTTTGTAGGGGCTGGTTCTTGTTTGGACAAAATAAGGACGACAGTTTATGAAAAGAACCTTGGGGATATCATAAAAATCTATGGAAGGCGTCCGGTGGAAGAGATGCCGAAGTTTTATCGTCTAGCAGATGTATGCTTAGTATCTCTTACGGCAGATAATGCGATCGGACATACGCTTCCCTCAAAAGTACAGGGATATATGGCTGCAGGGAAACCAATCATCGGGATGATAGACGGCTCTGCACGGAAAGTGATAGAGGAATCTGGGTGCGGGATCTGCGTGGCGGCAAATGATATAAAAGCCATGGCTATGGTTATGAAAGATTTTATTACAAATCCTGTGAAGTATAAATCTTTTGGACAGGCGGGGCGTAGATACTTTATGGATAATTTTAGAAAAGAAATCTTTATGAAACGGCTAGAGGATAATATTACAGAAATGGTGAGAGTATTGTTTAGTGGATAAGGCGAGTGTTGGAATCGTGCAGAAATATATTGTGGAGAAAAACATTGAGAAGATTATGAACATACCTATTTCAAAAAAACGTTTTGATTCTCTGGATGGCATACGATGGGTCTTTAGTTTGATGATTGTCCTTTATCATGTCAATGGTACATTTGGCAGGCCATTTTGCGTGAAATTGGGATTTGTATATCAATACGGTGGTTATTTGGGCAATTATTTTTTCTTTATGATCAGCGGTTTTTTAATGGCGTATAATTACAAAAAGCAAATAACGGAAAGAAACATTAGTTTGAGAGTTTTTTTACAAAAACGTTTAATAAAGATATATCCATTATATGTAATATCAGAAATTGTAATGATTACTATAATTTTGATAAGACGAGGCATGGGTGGAATTCGTTTTAGTAAATGTATAACAGATGGTTTTCTCATGACTACGGGCTGGATAGATAGTGGAAATGAGATGCCCTATAATTATCCGACTTGGTTTTTGTGTGTTTTAATCTTGTGCTATATCATTTTTTATGCTATCTGCAAGCTTTCTCGGGGGGGT
>CANQYH010000325.1 GCA_947628025.1 uncultured Lachnospiraceae bacterium
AACGCGGCCGGGGGTCTGAACGCCTACCGGGGGAATCATCTGGCGAGCGGATAACAGACGGCGGCGCGGAATATCTTTGGGAATCCGCGAATCCCGGTTGACAGAAAGCCACGACTGCATATAAAATGGTACTGTCAATGGAGACGGCCATTCACAGAGAGGTGACGGACCTTATGAAATACATGTTTGCGTCAGATATACACGGCTCCGCCT
The DNA here is from genome assembly GCA_947628025.1 of uncultured Lachnospiraceae bacterium. Taxonomy (GTDB): domain Bacteria; phylum Bacillota; class Clostridia; order Lachnospirales; family Lachnospiraceae; genus UBA3402. The sequence goes on from CANQYH010000325.1 coordinate 214, forward strand.
GGGCCTGCAGGAAACTTTTAGAGACATTTGATGCTTCCGGGGCGGAGAGGCTGATCCTTTTGGGGGATATTTTGTATCACGGACCCCGCAACGATCTGCCCAGGGAATACGACCCGAAGCGTGTGCTGGCGATGCTGAACGGTTACAAGGATAAGATCTACGCGGTGCGCGGAAACTGTGATTCCGAGGTGGACCAGATGGTGCTGGAATTTCCCATGATGGCGGATTACGCGCTTCTGGTCCTTAACGGGAAGACCATTTACGCGACTCACGGACATATATATAATGAAACTTCCCGGCCGCCGATGCAGCCGGGAGACGCGCTGGTCTTCGGCCATATCCATCTGCCTGCAGCGCGGACCATGGGCGAGAATTATCTGCTGAATCCTGGTTCCGTGTCTCTGCCGAAGAATGGGTATCCGCCCAGCTACGGGATGCTGGATGGGGAATGGTTTACGGTTTCGGATTTTGACGGCGGAGAGATCTGCCGGATCAGACTGTGAGGGAGACGAAGTGAAACGAGGATTTGAGATCATTGTGCCGTGCCATTTTGGCCTGGAGGCGGTGCTGAAAAAAGAGATCGTGGATCTGGGCTACGATATTTCCCGGGTGGAAGACGGCCGGGTGATATTCTGGGGCGACGAGGACGCAGTCTGCCGCGCCAATATCTTCCTGCGGACGGCAGAGCGGGTGCTGATCTGCGCGGGCAGCTTTCATGCTGAGACGTTCGACGAACTGTTTGAACATACGAAAGCGATCCGCTGGGAAGAATGGATCCCGGAGGACGGGCGGTTCTGGGTCGCGAAAGCGTCTTCGGTCAAGAGCAAACTATTCAGTCCCTCCGACATCCAGCGGATCATGAAAAAGGCCATGGTGGAGCGGATGAAGACCGCTTACGGTACTTCGGTCTTTCCGGAGACGGGCAGTCCGTATCCGCTGCGGGTCTTTCTCCATAAGGACCAGGTGACGGTGGGCATTGATACGACCGGCGAATCCCTGCATAAGAGGGGCTACCGCACGATGGTCAGCAAGGCGCCGATCTCGGAGACGCTGGCGGCGGCCCTGATCCTTTTGACACCCTGGCAGGGGGACCGGATCCTGGTGGATCCGTTTTGCGGCAGCGGTACGTTCCCGATCGAGGCGGCCCTGATGGCGGCCCATGTCGCACCCGGCGTGGAGCGTCCGTTTCTGGCGGAAGCGTGGCGGAACCGGATCCCGGAAACATACTGGCCGGAGATCCGGGAAGAGGCGCGGGAGATGGAGGACCGGTCGGTGGAGACCGACATCCAGGGCTACGACATCGACGGGGAGGTCGTGAAAGTCGCCAGGGCCAACGCGGAGCGCGCCGGTGTGGAGAAGTTGATCCATTTCCAGCAAAGGCCCTTAAGCGCCCTGAGCCACCCGAAGAAATACGGATTTCTGATCACGAACCCGCCTTACGGGGAGAGGATGGAGGAAAAGGAACATTTGCCGGCCCTTTACCAGGAGTTGGGGGAGCGTTTCCGCAATTTGGATAGCTGGTCGGCCTATGTGATCACGGCGTACGAGGACGCGGAACGCTACATCGGGCGAAAAGCGGATCGGAATCGGAAGATCTACAATGGGATGATAAAAACCTATTTTTACCAGTTCATCGGACCGAAGCCGCCGGCGAGGAAGCCCCGCCTGCCGGAGCAGGACTGATCGGTGCGGACTTTGTGCGGTTTTGAAAACGAGGATTCGGACGGAGAGGATGGGAATATGGGACATAAGATAATCGTGGCGACGGGCAACGCCGGGAAGATGAGGGAGTTTTCGATGATCCTGGCCGGTCTGGGCATGGAAGTCATTTCCATGAAAGACGCCGGAGTGAAAGCGGAGATCGTGGAGGATGGGACCACGTTTGCGGAGAACGCCGAGATCAAGGCCAGAGCCGTATGGGAGCAGACCGGCGATATCGTGCTGGCGGACGATTCCGGGCTGGTTGTAGATTATCTGGGCGGAGAGCCGGGGATCTATTCTGCCCGTTATCTGGGCGAGGATACTTCCTACGAGATCAAGAACCAGGTGATCCTGGACCGTCTGGCGGAAGCGTCGGAGGAGGAACGCACGGCCCGCTTTGTTTGCGCGATCGCCGCGGTGCTGCCGGACGGGCGCGTGCTTCATACCGAGGGCGCCGTGGAGGGCGTGATCGCCCACGCTCCGGCCGGAAACGGCGGGTTCGGCTACGATCCCATTTTCTATCTGCCGGAATATGGCATGACGTCCGCGGAGCTGCCGCCGGAGGAGAAAAATGCGGTCAGCCATAGAGGGAAAGCGCTGCGGGCGATGGAAGCGCTCCTGCGGGCGGCGCTTGAGGAGGCATAGAGATGAAGATACTGGTTGTCAGCGATACCCATCGCAAAGACGGCAATCTGCGCTATGTGATCGAGCAGCAGAAACCGATCGATATGCTGATCCACTTAGGGGACGCGGAGGGCAGCGAGATGTTTATCCCTGACTGGGTCGGACCGGGCTGCCGGATGGAGATGATCCTGGGGAACAACGACTTTTTCTCCCTGCTGGATAAGGAGAGGGAGATCGTTCTCGGGCGGCACCGCGTGCTGCTGACCCACGGTCATTATTACGGCGTGTCCATCGGGCCGGAGGGGCTGGCAGACGAGGCCAGGAGCCGCGGCTGCGATGTGGCCATGTTCGGCCATACCCATAAACCGTACCTGAATGTGATCGGCGATGTGACGGTGCTGAACCCCGGCAGTCTGTCCTATCCCCGGCAGGAGGGGCGGCGGCCCAGTTATATGATCGTTACCGTGGACCGCAACGGCGACCTGCAGTACGATCAGAAGTATTTATAGAAAATCGTAAAAACAAGTTGACAAGAAAAATTGTTTCGTGTATAATGATTTGTGCGTTGCAGAAAGACGCGTGTGATGCGGGGCAGGATGGCGCCTTACACATACCGGGGTGTGGCTCAGTTTGGCTAGAGCGCCTGGTTTGGGACCAGGAAGCCGCAGGTTCGAATCCTGTCACCCCGATCATCTTTTGCAGGTGTGGTTCAATGGTAGAACACTAGCCTTCCAAGCTGGATACGTGGGTTCGATTCCCATCACCTGCTGTTTCCGTCGCTGGTACAGCCTGCACGGAGTGTTGAGTCTGTAGCTCAGCCGGATAGAGCAACGGCCTTCTAAGCCGTGGGTCGGGGGTTCGAATCCCTTCAGGCTCGTT
>CANQYH010000326.1 GCA_947628025.1 uncultured Lachnospiraceae bacterium
GAGGGCCCGGTGCCGCTTTCCGCGGACGGCGTGCCTGTCCGCGCTGCAAAAAAGGTGCTGGTGGCGGAGGACAATGAGCTGAACGCCGAGATCCTGATGGAACTTTTGCAGGAGGAGGGCATCGAGGCGGATCTGGCAAAGAACGGCCAGGAGGCGGTCCGCATCTTTTCGGATTCGGCCGTAGGAGAGTACTGCGTGATCCTGATGGACCTGCTGATGCCGGAGATGAACGGGTTCGAGGCGGCCGAGGCGATCCGGGCGCTGCAGCGGCCGGATGCGGCAACGGTCCGCATTTACGCCTGCACGGCCAATTCTTTCCAGGAAGACCGCGACAGGGCAAAAGCCAGCGGGATGGACGATTTTATTACGAAGCCTATTGACGTGGAATTCCTTTTGGGGAAATTGTCCCAGCTTTTTTAGGGCTCCATAAAAGCATGGAAAGCCTCTCCGCGCTCTTTGAAAAGGATCAGAGCGCGGAGAGGTTTTTGAAGTTTACAGAAAAAGCTTCTGCCGGCGCTTAGTCCTGTACGGTCAGCACGCGGAAATTGAGATCCGACCAGCTGCTTCCGATCAGATAGGAGGTATAGTTCTGTCCGGCGGCGATGTCCACCGAGTAGGAGACCAGCGGATCGTTGGTATTTGCGCCTGTTCCGGCCGCGCCGATGATCAGGACCGGCAGCTCGCGGATCAGCGAATAGTTGGTGGAATTGGTGATATAAAACTGATAGGAACCGGCAATGGCCTGCTTGTAGGAGGTGACCTCTTGGAAGCCGACATTGCGGAACACGGCGTCGTGGCTGTAAAGGAAAACGTCGAACGAGGAACCGCTGTAAGCCATGTTGGCGACGCGGTAGCAGCCGGTGTTATAGCTTAGGTTGCTGCAGCCCGTATCGTCCACCTGGATCAGGTTCACGCCGCCTGCCGCCGAATCTACCAGCACCAGCGTATATTTCTGGTCTGCGGAGAACGGGAAGCTTTGCTGTACCACGAGGGCCTGCAGTCCGGTGGTGCGGCGCACGGATACGGTATGGAATCCGTCCGCGATCTGGCTGTAGCCCGTGATCGTACCAAACGCCACGTTGGACGCATACGTTGTATTATCAAAGGTAACGCTGACGCTGGTGTTGGCGGTGGAGGCGTTTAAGAAACGCACCTGGCCGTATTTGGTCGTGGAGGTGGAAGTATTGCTGTTATTGCCGCCGTTGCAGGTAAAACAGGCGCCGCAGTTAGGGCAGGTGGGGAACCAGGGGAAAACGGGCCAGATGGTGGTCTGGCCGCCGGTCGTAGTATTGTCGCCGGCGGTATTTCCATTGGGGTACACCGGCGAGCCTCCCTCCGGAGCGATGGGGTGGGTCAGGCCGTAATCGTTGTCGGAGTTGTTTTCTCCCGAATTATTGCCCGGGTAGACAGGGGCGGAGTTGGGCGGGGCCACGGGCGTGGTCAGTCCATAGCTGTCGTCGGTACCGCCGCCGGTGGAGGGCCCGGGAAAGACCGGAAGGCCGCCTTCCGGGGCCACGGGCGTAGTCAGGCCGTAATGATTGTCCGTAGAGCGGGTCATTCCGGTATTTTGCATGGAAACGCTTTTCGGACTGTTTTCCGCGATCACGGTCCGCGGGACCGCAGCCATCTCGGAAGTCTGCGTGGGAGTCAGAGGGGCGGAATTTTCGCAGGCCATTGCTTTCAGGCCCGGATTTTTCGAGGGTACAGGTGCGTTATTAGAAACCATAGAAATGCCTCGAATGCTTTTACTCTAGGATATGAGAGCAGGGCGGCAATGTGAACCCATCGCCGGAAATTTTACGGCAGGGACGCGCGGTTCAGACGAACAGCGTGCATCCCTGCCGTTTAAAATCTTCGATCTTTTTGTCAATCAGCTGGGGGGAAACCCCCAGTTTCTCTGCCAGGCAGTCCCGGCAGAGAAACTGGGTGCTTCCGCGGTTGATAAATTTTTTATGGGCGCCGATCTCATTATAGGTCAGTTCCCTGCCGCAGTTCATGCAGGCGCTCATGGCTGGTCGATGACCTTGCCGCGGTAAACGGCGCAGTCGCAGGGGGCCAGATCCCGGATGATCGTAGAGTTGGCGACGACGGACTGTTCGCCGCTCCAAAGATCCGTCAGGGCCAGAGTCTTGCCGGTGGAGTGGGGCAGGCCCATTTCGTCCAGGTTCACGCGGGCCGCCGCGGGCGCCGCCGTCAGGTTGAAAAAGCCGATCGCGATATCCCCGCCGTCCAGGTGCCGGGCGTAGGTCAGCACGTCGCTGCCGCTCCAGAAGCTGGTCAGCTTGAATGGCTGGCGGCACGCGGGATCCTGATCGATGCGGATCAGTTCCTGGTTGGTGAGGATCTCTTTGGCCGCCGGCGTCATGTCGCGGATGTCGCAGCCGATCATCAGAGGAGAGCCCAGAAATGCCCAGAGAGAGAAATGGGTCTTGTACTGGGTGTCGGTGCAGCCCGCCAGGCCTACGTTGCCTTTGCCGTACATGCCTACGACCAGCATGTCCATGTCGTTAAAGCATCCGTGGCCCGTATAGGGGAAGAGGCGCTCCTGCTGTTTGGCCAGGTCTTTGATGGATTCCCAGGTATCGAAGATGTCGCCGGTGGAACGCCACATGGAAGCGCCCGTCGTCTTGATCCACTCGTGCGTTTCGTCCGCGCCCCAGGAGCAGGCGGAAAACAGGATGTCGCGGCCACAGTTTTCCAGGGCCAGTCCCATGCGGCGGTAAAGATACGGTCCGGGAATGATGGGGCTGTGATAGCAGTAGTCGTATTTCAGGAAATCCACGCCCCAGGAAGCGAACGTATCCGCGTCGATAAACTCATGCTCAAAACTTCCCGGGTAACCGGCGCAGGTTAAATTGCCGGCGCAGGAATACATCCCAAATTTCAGCCCTTTGGAATGAACGTAGTCGGCTACGGCTTTCATGCCGTGAGGAAATTTGGCCGGATCGGCCACCAGACGCCCGTCTGCGCCGCGCTGCTTTAAAGACCAGCAGTCGTCGATGACCAGATACTCGTAGCCCAGCTTTGCCAGCCCGCTGTCCGCCATGACGTCGGCGGTCTCAAAAATCATCTGTTCATGGATATTGATTCCGAATGTGTTCCAGGAATTCCATCCCATGGGCGGTGTGTTTTTTAGCATAGGGTTGCCTCCTTTTGATGTAATAAGTGTATTTTATAGTAAATGAAGCCGTCTGAACTGCGTTTAGTATAACATTGTATCGCGGTTATTGCAAGAGACGGTTTACTGCCGCCAGGGGATAAAAAACATCCGGCGGAAAAAGAAATTTTTTGGATTCACCCGTTGACAAACGGCGTTTCTCATGATAATATATCATACGGTCCGAGTGAGGGACCGCAGAGACGCTGGCGTGGCACAGGCGGTAGCGCACCTCATTGGTAG
>CANQYH010000327.1 GCA_947628025.1 uncultured Lachnospiraceae bacterium
CCCTGGTAGGACTGGATCGTGGAGATGCCCATTTTCGAGGCGATCTTTACGATGCCGTGGAGCACCGCCGAATTGTAGTCGTTGACCGCGGCGTAGTAATCTTTCTCCAGCATCCCGGTCTCGATCAGATAGCCGATGGTCTCGTGGGCCAGGTACGGATTGATCGCGCAGGCGCCGTAGCCCAGAAGCGTCGCGAAATGATGCACCTCCCTGGGCTCCCCGCTCTCCAAGATCAGCGCCACGCTGGTCCGCTTCTTCGTCGTCACCAGGTGCTGCTGCAGGGCCGACACCGCCAGCAGGGACGGGATCGGCACATGGTTCTCGTCGATGTCCCGGTCGGACAGGATGATGATATTGGCCCCGTCCCGGTGGGCCCGGTCCACCTCCAGAAACAGCCGGTCGATGGCCTTGGCCAGGGACGTGTTCTTATAATAGGTGATCGGGATCACTTCCACCTTGAATCCCGGCTTTTTCATATATTTGATCTTCAAAAGGTCCGTGTTGGTCAGGATCGGATTGTTCACCTGCAGGATCTTGCAGTTCTCCGGTTTCTCCTCCAGGAGGTTTCCGTCGGAGCCCACATACACGGTCGTGGAGGTGACGATCTCCTCCCGGATCGCGTCGATGGGCGGATTGGTCACCTGAGCGAACAGCTGCTTAAAATAATTGAACAGCGGCTGGTGCATTTTGGAAAGCACTGCCAGAGGGCTGTCGCAGCCCATGGCCGACGCCGGCTCCGCGCCAGTTTGCGCCATCGGCAGGATCATGGTCTTAAACTGCTCGTAGGTGTAGCCGTAGGTCTTCTGGAGCCTCGCCCTCTCCCTGCCGCTCATCTTCGGCACCGCCACATTGGGAATGGACAGATCCGCCATATCCACCAGGTTGGCGTCCAGCCACTGTCCGTAGGGATTGCGGGAGGCGTAGTGCGCTTTCAATTCCTCGTCCTCGATGATCCGGCCTTTCACCGTGTCGATCAGCAGCATCCGGCCGGGACGCAGGCGGTCCTTTTTCACCACATGCTCCTGAGCGATGTCAATGGCCCCGACCTCGGAAGCCAAGATCACATGGCCGTCGTCAGTGATATAATAGCGGGACGGGCGCAGGCCGTTGCGGTCCAGCACCGCCCCCAAAATATCCCCGTCGGAGAAAACGATGGAAGCCGGGCCGTCCCAGGGCTCCATCATCGTGGAATAATAATGATAGAAATCTTTCACTTCCTGGGGCATGGACTTGTCGTGGCTCCAGGGCGCCGGAATCATGGCCATGACCGCCAGAGGCAGATCCATGCCGCTCATCATCATGAATTCCAGGGCGTTATCCAGCATGGCCGAATCGGAGCCCTCCTGGTTGATGATGGGCAGGACCTTGTGCATCTCGGATTTGAAATACTCGGTCTCCATGGTTTCCTCGCGGGCCAGCATCTTGTCCACGTTGCCGCGGATCGTGTTGATCTCCCCGTTATGTACGATGATCCGGTTGGGATGAGCGCGCATCCAGCTGGGGTTCGTATTGGTGCTGAACCGGGAGTGGACCGTCGCCAGCGCCGTCTCGTAATCCTTATCCTGCAAGTCCGGAAAGAACCGCCGCAGCTCTTTCACCAGGAACATTCCTTTATAGACAATGGTCCGGCTGCTCAGTGATACCACGTAGGTATTGTCGTTGCTCTGCTCGAACACGCGGCGCACCACATACAGCCTGCGGTCGAACGCCAGCCCTTTCTCGATCCCGGCCGGTTTCCCGACGAAGCCCTGGACGATGCAGGGCATTTTTTTTACGGCCTTTTCGCCGATCAGCTCCGGATGGATCGGCACCTCTCTCCAGCCTAAGAAGCGCAGTCCCTCTTTCTGCACAATGATCTCGAACATTTTCCGCGCCTGGTTCCTGGCCAGCATATCCTGGGGAAAGAAAAACATGCCGACGCCGTATTCCCGCTCCGCCCCCAGTTCGATGCCCAAGGGCTTCGTCACTTTTTTAAAGAATCTGTGGGAGATCTGCAGCATGATGCCGACGCCGTCTCCGGTCTTTCCCTCGCCGTCACGGCCGGCTCGGTGCTCCAGGTTCTCTACGATATGAAGCGCCTGCTCCACGGTTCGGTGGGTCTTTACGCCCTTTACATTTACCACGGCTCCGACGCCGCAGTTATCATGCTCAAAACGCGGATCGTACAGGCCTGGCAGCCTCTCGCTTTCGGTGTTCATCGTTCTTTTCCTCCTCTGATCCTATAGCATATGATTCCCAAAAATAATGATGCTGCCTGCAGACGGAGAAACTCTCCGCCGTCAGACAGCCGCCTTTGGCTTTTCAGCAATACATATTTGATTCGGAGATGATGATACTACTTTTTTCGGGGTTTGTAAAGACTTTTTTTAATGGAAATTATCAGATAATCAGTTTTTATATGCAAATATTAAAATGTTAGCAGATTATATTTGCAGTTTTATATGCTTTGCTTGAGATTTTCCGCTTTGGGCATAAAATTGAAATATCCTATTTTTCGTAAATCAGCCGATCTTTTTTTGCCGCGTTTCATGGCAATTCGCGTTGTCCGCTTCTTCCCCGGCCGGATAATGCAGGCGTGATCCGAAAAAACGGCGATTTTTCCGGCTTCATAAATATTTTTCGGATAATTTTCAGATAATCAGATTTCATGCAAAATACAAAAAGCAATCACTGGCCGCCGGATCCAACATTCCGCGCAGCCCGCAGAACGATCATGGATGAGACAGCCAGTACCACCGGGAAAACATCGTGAAACTAAAAGAGTGAAACAGCATACCTTTGAAACGGATCATCTTACTGTAGACAGTTTTATGTAAGAATTTGAAGCAATATCGTCACAGTTCCCCTAATCCAGATTCAATCGCTTTTGAAACGACCTCCAGCGCCTCCGTCTCGTCCGCTCCCTCACAGACGATCCGCACCTGGGCCCCGCATTTGATGCCGGCGGCCATCACGTTCAGCACGCTTTTGGCAATGATCCTTTTGTCTCCATGCTCGATGAAGATACTGGATTTAAAACGCATGGCGGTCTGGGAAAGAACCCCCGCCGGCCTCAGATGGAGCCCGGATGGATTCACCACGGTCAAGGTTTTGCTAGTCATAGCCCGTTCTCCTTACTTTCGTCCACGATATCGGAATACTATCGTGCAGATTTATCGTTACGAAACCCGTAACAATCAAATTCTAGTACAAGCCTCCGCGCTTGTCAAGTACGAATCTGACGGAATCCGTCGATTTTCAAGCCCGGAGATTTCCCTACCGCGCCTCGGAACATCTCTCCCTCTCCCGCATGGAAAACACGCAGCCGCAGTAGTCCTGGCGGTACAGCCCGTATTGGGCGGACAGCTCGATCGAGCGCTTATAGCCGTCCCGCTTTTTAAAATCCGAGGTCAGGTAGG
>CANQYH010000328.1 GCA_947628025.1 uncultured Lachnospiraceae bacterium
CTTACCGGCAGCAACAATACGCTGATCCTGCCGCCGGATTCTCCGATCGCCAGCATATTTATGAAGCAGTAGGCGGAGGCACCGGATGATTCTTCGGCTGTCCGGAGGCGGGCAGCGAGGATCCGCGTCATTCCGGTGCAGGCCATCGTGTCGGGACAGTATCTCTTGGAAAATACGGGGCCGATCTGCGGCAACAGAATATTGACGGAAAAGGCGGCGTTTCTCGATCCCCTGCCGGGAGAGCGGAAACGCCGCTTTTGCAAATAAGCGGGTTACTTTTTGGAGGGAGATCTTAAAGTCAAAGCGGGGATGGAAACCGATCGCAAAACGGATCCTGCGAGGGTGTATAAATAAAAGCAGAAACACGGTTTGACCTGTTGTTTCAGGAAAACCACAAAAGGAGGATGACACGGATGAAAAATAAGCTGCTGCAGAGGGCGGAGGCCCTGGTGAAAAAACCGTTCGCCGGATGGGGCGCGAAACGCCCGGAACAGACCGCTGACCGGCCGGAACAGGAAACAGAGGAAGAATACGAAGAAAATGAGACGGTTCCGGCGAACGTGCTGACCGGGATCACGCCGGTCGTCCTTTCCCAGGGACATCTGGATGTCCCGGAGGGCACGATCGAGATCGGTCACAGGGCGCTGGAGGGCAGGAAAGACCTGATCTCAGTGTCGGTCCCGGCTTCGGTCAAAAGCATCGGTGTGCGGGCGTTTGCCGAATGTGAAAATCTGGAGCAGGTCGTATTCCACGAGGGGCTGGAACGGATCGAACAGAATGTGTTTACCGGCTGCTCCAGACTGAGATCGGTCGTGATCCCGGACAGCGTAACGGAACTCACCGGATGGGCCTTTTTCCATAGCGGCCTGACGGAACCGGTGCGGAACGTGTCCGGGGATAAGCTGTACTTTTGTCCGGAAGCGGCGGCCGGTACGGAATACGCCGTGCCGGAGGGGGTCCGCCAGATCGCCAGCCGCGCGTTTATCGAGCTGGCCAGTCTCCGCCGGATCCGGTTCCCGAAGACGCTGGAGTCGGTTTGCCCCCTGGCGTTTTTTGAATGTGGACTGGAATCGGCCGTTATACCTGCCGGAGTGAAAATGCTGGGAGAAAGCGTGTTTTACAACTGCAGAGAGCTGAAGAGCATCTCTTTGGAGGGCGAAAACGACGTAGTCCGCAGTGCCTCCGCCGTGTTCCACGCCCAGGGGAAAACGTTCCTGGCGCGCGTCCGCTGCGCGCTGCCGGAGGGCGATCCTTACTGGCGGGAGCCGGAGTTTCAGGCCCTGGCGCAGGCCTGCGGCACAGGCAGCGCCGGCGCGATGGAGGAAATGGCCGGGTTCTTTGAGCGAAAGAGCCAGGCCGCTCCCGAAACGCCCTTTTACATCTACGCGGCTAATTTCTGGAGGTACCGCGCCTATGAGCACGGGAGCCAAACGCAGAGGGCGTGGCTGGAAGATTGGATAGAAAAAAATCCGGGAGGGCGGCTGCCGTCCGTGTGCCTGGCGGAAGATCTGGAGGGTTTTGCCGACGGTCTTTCGCTGAACGCTCTGGGATTTCTGTTTTTTGATCCAGACAGAGACTATAATCTGAACGGAACGGATTCGGCCGGGGTGGTGGAGGCAGCCTCCTACGAGAGTGAGGACGGTCCGGATGAGGATGGTTTCGGCCGGGAGATCTATTACGACTGGTGGTATCTGGACGATAACCTGCTTCCTGTTCCGGGAGCGGACTGCCTGCACAGTTATTCCATGATAGACAGACGGATCAGCACGGTGACCAGACGTTTCCAAAAATGTCATGATATTGCCGCGGCGGCGATCCGGGAACGGAGAAAGGCCGCCTCCGGTAAGGGAGAAGCGGACTGAGCTTCAAATGCCGTCAAAAGTTACTGCGCGCCTATTGTCTTTCCCCCGGCGGACCACGATAATGATCCTGATGGAAGCCGACAGGATCGTACAGTAACGCAGAGGATAATAGATAAAATTATATAAAGTTCATATAAAACTATATATTTTACTTATGATCCTAAATTTGGTATGATGATATCAGAAAAAGAAAAACGATCCCAAGGAGGAACCGCTATGCCGCAGAACCTTTCCAAAAAGATCCTTTCCGCGCATCTGGCGAAGCCGTCGGAGATGAAGCCGGGAGAGGAGATCTATCTGAAAGTCGACCAGACCCTGACGCACGACATCAACGCGGTCATGACCTATCTGGCGTTTGAGGCCATCGGGCTTGACCGGACGCAGGTGGAGACCAGCGTCAGCTATCTGGACCACAATCTGCTGTATCTCGACAACAAGACGCCGGACGACCACATTTATCTCCAGTCCGCTGCGAAAAAATTCGGCGTTCATGTATCGCGCCCCGGCAACGGAATCTGCCACGCGGTCCATGTGGCGCGCTTCGGAGCGCCGGGGAAACTGTCCATGGGCGGCGACAGCCAAACCCCGCACGGCGGTTCCATCGGCATGATGTGCATCGGCGTGGGCGGGATGGACGTGGCGACCGCGATGACCGGCGTACCGATGCGCCTTAAAATGCCGCAGATCATTAAGGTCAATCTTACCGGAACGCTCCGTCCGGGCGTGAACGCCAAAGAAGTGATCCTGGAAATGCTGCGCCGCAACACGGTGAAAGGCGGCCTGGGCAAGATCTTCGAGTACGTCGGACCCGGCGTGGAGACGCTGGAGGTTCCCGCCCGCGCGACGATCGCCAATATGGGCGCGGAAATGGGCGCGACGACCTCTATCTTCCCGGCGGACGAACAGGTGCGCAGGTTCATGAAGGCGCAGGGGAGAGAGGACGAGTACGTCGAACTGCTGCCGGACGAGGGCTGCGATTACGACGGCGAGATCGAGATCGATCTGAGCGCGCTGGAACCACTGATCGCCTGCCCGCACCAGCCGGACAATGTGACGACGATCCGCCAGGTCGAGAAGAAGAAAGTACAGCAGGTGCTGATCGGCAGCTGCACGAACGCGAGCTATTCGGATATCGCGAAAGCGGCTCTGGTGCTGAAAGGGCGTCATGTTCACGAGGACGTCAGCTGCACCTGCGCGGTATCCTCCAAACAGATCTACAAGAAACTGCTGCAGGACGGCTATATCGAAATGCTGATCGACGCGGGCGTCCGCCTGCTGGAGATCGCCTGCGGTCCCTGCTGCGCGATCGGCCAGTCTCCGGCCACGGACGGCGTCGCCGTGCGTACCACCAACCGGAACTTTAAGGGCCGCGCCGGGAACCCGACCGCGAAGGTCTATCTGGTGAGCCCGGAGAGCGCGGCGGCCTGCGCCGTCACCGGGACATTCTCCTCGGCAGAGGACATCATGGGCGCGGATGTGGAAGTACTTGCCGGGATCACGGAGCCGGATACATATCCGATCGACGATTCGA
>CANQYH010000329.1 GCA_947628025.1 uncultured Lachnospiraceae bacterium
AGCCTGCGCCGAGCGAACCGGAGACGGAAGCCCCGACTCAGCCTGCGCCGAGCGAGCCGGAGACGGAAGCCCCGACTCAGCCGGAAGAAACGGAGCCGGCGGTATTTACGATCCGGTATGACGGAAACGGCGGCAGCGGAAATGTACCGCCGGCGGTAAACGGCATCGAGGAGGGCGAGACCGTGGAACTGACCGCCCCGGAGGACGCGGGATTGACGAAAACGGGCGCCGTGCTGATCGGCTGGAGCCTGGAAACGAGCGCGGATCTGGTAAAGACGCAGGAGGAAGAAACGGCCGCGTCGGTCGTGACCGAGGTGACGGCGTCGGAGGCGCTGGCCGCGTCGGAATACGTGATCACGGTCTACGCGGTGTGGGCGGAGGACTCCAATCACAACGCGCAGGCGGATTATAAAGAGACAGGTCATACGATCGTGTATGATGCGAACGGCGGCGACGGGACCGTGCCGGAGGCGGCGACGGGGCTGCTGGCGGGGACAACCTGCGCGCTGGATCAGGAAAACGCAGGCGGATTGAGGAAGACGGAGGCCATATGGGTCGGCTGGAGTCTGGAGCAGATCCGCGAGAACATTGATAAAGATTCCGTGGGAAGCAATGGGGAGCATCTGAGCCAGGAGATTATCTCGACTTATACGGTCCAGGATACCGACCCGGCGACGGTCACGGTCTACGCGGTCTACGCCGCGGATCAAAACGGAAACGGCGAGGCGGACTATCTGGAGGATTCGGCGCAGGTAAGCTTCCATGTCAATGGCGGGACCGCAGACTCTGCGGGCAGCGGCGGCATTTTCTATACCTGTGTGGATTATCATCTTCCGGGGCAGGAAGCGGTGCTGGAGAGCTGTCTTTCGATTGAAAGCGCTTCTGCGCTGGTCAGCCGGGCGGACGCTGTGCTGGTCGGATGGAGTAAAGCCCCCCTGGAGATCTGTACGTCCGCACCGGCGGCGGGTGAGCTTGTTTCGGCGGTTACGATGGAGGCGGACGGAGCCGTCGTCTACGCGGTGTGGGCTGTGGATGAAAATGAAAATAAAAAGCCGGACTATGAGGAAGCGCGGTACAGTATCGTGTTCAACCCAGGTGTGGGAATCGGCAGCGCGCCGGATCTGACGGGGCTTCTGTCAGGTATGGATTATACACTGTATGGATATGAGGATTATGGAAAGGATTATTCGGCTTCTGACGGTGCGGTGTGGGTTGGCTGGAGCGAAACGCAGATGGATATAATCACATTAAACGGTTATAAACAGAATCCGGGTATTATAGACGGTATTCTGGGTTCGACATACCGCATTGAGGAGTCGGTTTCGGATGAGCAGATCACTCTTTATGCCGTTTATGGGGAGGATACGAATAAAAATGAGAAAGCGGACTATCAGGAAAAAGACGTTCATGTGAAGTACCATCTGAACGGCGGTAATCTGGTAAACGGCGGCACGGTGAGTGATAGTATTTTCTATACCTGTGAGGATTTCCATGTTGTTGGAAATACTGTAAATATTGGTGATAACGCAGACGGAACGAACCATCTTACTTTGGAGCAAGCAAAAGGACAAATTCAGCGAACAGATGCGGTGTTGATCGGTTGGAGTGCAACCGAGAACAGTACAATTTGGGAAAGCAAGCCGACGGAGGGAACGCTGGTTTCGACGGTTACGATGGGAGAGGACGGCGCTACGCTCTATGCGGTGTGGGCCGCGGATGTGAATAAAAACGATAAGGCAGATTATGAGGAGGAGTATTATATTACATATAATAGTAATGGCGGTACTCTGCCAGAGGGAATAAATAGTAGCGGTCCCTATCATCCAGGAGATCAAGTGAACCTCGTTCAACCTGAGTCAAGTTCACCATGGATAGTAGAAAAAGATAACATGCGAGAGGTGTTTGTGGGATGGAGTGATCAACAAGTCGTAGTTCCGGTCGATGAGAAACCCACAGAGATGATCTCAACAGTCGTAATTGATAAAGGCAGCGTCACGGTTTATGCTGTATGGGCTGAAGATAAGAATTCTGATAATACACCGGACTATGAGCAATACTATACGGTCCACTATGATGTAAACGCTGATGGTGCTGAGGTCCAAGGTGGTGTGGAGGACCAGACCAAGATTTTATATTTGAATTCGAATTATGTGACACTTCCACTGCCACAGGATATAACGAGAGACGGGGCTATTCTGCGAGGTTGGAGTCGGAATCAGACATCTCTTGTAACAAGTTCTGAAGAGTGGGAAAAGATACAGTCTGATGTATGGTTTAGTATCCCTGATGGTTCAGAGCAATATGTTGATGATAATAGAACGCTGACTCTCTACGCTGTTTGGGCGGAAGATGTAAATAAAGATGGAACTGCGGATTATACGCAGAAGAAAAGGCTATATTTTGGAAACTACGAAGAGAATCTTGAAACCAGACCGCAGACCCTGCAGGAGTTCATGGAAAAGAGCTATTTCTCCGGTGATACGATACATCTTTGGCAGCCAGAATCGGGTGAATCGTGGAAACAGAACGAGAACAAGAACATATTTATTGGATGGGCGGCTCGATATTACTCTCCATTGACCCAGGAACCTTCGGATGCCCAAGTAAGTCTTATAACAGAGACAACGATGCCTGGTGGAACTAATCTTATAACGGCATATGCGGTATGGGCCATGGATTATGATACGAATAACACTTACGATTATAAGGAATATAACCAATATAGTGCAACCGCTGACGGATCGGATGAAAACGGCGATAAATATCTTTTGGATTATTGGACCCTTTCAGGAAATGACCGTATCAGAACTACGATTGAAGTTTATACGAATAGTGAATCGGATTATTTCTGGGCGATTTCGCAAGGCGAATACGTCTCTACGAGTTATACAGTTTGCGATGTCAATAACAACCCTATCCGGCCGTCCAATGTCCTTATCCCCACCCCATAACCCATGAGACGCCGCGCACCCATTCTTACAGGCGAAGTCCTGTACATAACGCTTTTGATCCTGACCTATTTTCTGCTCTCCCTCGTCCGCCTGGGGAACCGGTACGCGCCGTCCAGCGGCTGGGAATCTGAGACGCCGGGGACCGTGATCCGGCTGGACCTGGGAGAGGAGAAAGATCTGGCGGCGCTGGATTATTACCTGGGCAAATACGAGACGCGCCATTTTGCGGTGCGGATCGGCTCCGATTATCCCATCGTCTGGGAGGAGCTGCCGGATCTGACGATGGAGCGCGTCTACCAGTGGGCCCGGATGATCGTGAACCGCCGGTGCCGTTTCATAGAGTTGACGGCGCTGAACGTTTATACCGATATCAAGGAGCTGGCGCTGGCGGATTGGGACGGGGGGACCTATACCCCGGTCAATGCGGGG
>CANQYH010000330.1 GCA_947628025.1 uncultured Lachnospiraceae bacterium
ACTGAGTGCCTACATTGCCGGCCATGTCCAGGATCAGCGACTGGAAACACATGATCAGCGGCAGCTGAGACACCACCTGCTCAAACAGGCCCACTACCGAGGATACCACGGTTCCCAGACCCAGCAGGATGAACAGCCACGGCAGACGCTTTTTCATACTCTCCCGCAGCGGCTCCTGCAGGTCTTCCTCCGCGGTCAGACCGGCCAGCTTCGCATAGTCCTCTCCCATCTCGTCGTCCACCACCTGGATCAGGCTCTGGGCGGTAATGACCCCCTGCAGCCGGTTCTGATCGTCCAGCACCGGGATCAGGTCCTCGGAATAATTTTTCAGCCGTTCGATGCAGCCGTCGATCTCCTCATGACCATATACATAAGGATAGGAAACCATGATCAGATCCCCGAAATCATCCTCCTGCCGGGCAATGATCAGTTCTTTCAGATCCACCGCCCCGTAATATTCCCCCGCCTCGTCCACAACGAACAGCGTGGAAATATTGTCGTTTTCCTGAGCCTGCCGGATCAGCGCGGACATGGCCTGCTTCACCGTCAGGTCTTCGCGCAGGACGATATAATTCGTCGTCATATGACTGCCAATCTCATCCTCGTCGAACGAGGCTATCAGTTTTAAGTCCCGCCTGGCTTCCTCGTCCATGCAGTCGATGATCATCGCCCGCTTCTCTTTGCCGACCTCCCGCAGGATCTCCAGCGCCGCGTCGGATTCCATCTGCCCCGCCACGGCCGCCGCCTTTTTCAGATCGATCTCTGTCAGGTACCGCCCGGCTTCTTCCCGTCCGGCATACTCCAGGACCTCCGCCAGGAAAGCGGCGTCCAGGATCCGGTACAGTTTCACACGCTCCGGCTCCGTCAGCGTCTCCAGCGTCTGGGCCAGATCCCTGGCATGGTAATCTCCCAGCTTCACGCTGAGTACGCCGGGCGAAGCGCCGCTTCGGATCAGCGCGGTGATCTCCGCCCCGTAATCCGGCGAGAGCGCCGCCTCTTCTTTCTTTATCAGGTCCTTATCCGCCATCCGAAACCTCCTTTCCGGCCGAACATCCCGCCGTGCTCATGATCCCCGGCAGCACACGCCGTTTCGCTCTCTGCATATTTGCCCGGCCCTAAAAACAGTTGTCCCACACTATCTATGAGGCATTTCTCTGTATTCTATAGTCTAAAAACAGCACACACTTTTTCTTTTCCGACACATCTACCAAACCCTATGGAAACAATTCTCCTGTGCCATCCATGAGCCCCGTACCCTACAGCCCCGGCAGCACACGCCGTTTCGCTTCCGCCCACAGGAATCCGCATTTCAAGTCCCTGCGGCGGCCCGCATATTCCCTCTTCACGCCAGTTTCATTACCTGCAAAAGCAGGATCCAGCTGAGCCCGTAATAGGTCACCACCGCCACCAGGTCGTTGACCGTCGTGATCAGCGGCCCGGAGGCCACCGCCGGGTCGATGCGGATCTTTTTGAAAAACAGCGGGATCAATGTGCCCACCGCGCTGGACATCACCATCGCCACCAGCAGGGAGATCCCGATGCAGCCGGAGATTGCAAACGCCGTCGCCGCATAACGGCCTTTCACGAACATGATATACAGGCCCAGCAGCGCAAAAGATGCCAGACCCAGCAGCACACCGTCGGAAAAGCCCACTTTCATCTCTTTTATGACCAGCCCTAACTTTTGCCGACCGGTCACCGACTCGTCCGTCAATACGCGGATCGTGACGGCCAGGGACTGGGTGCCCACGTTGCCGGCCATGCCCAGGATCAGGGACTGGAACGCCATAATTAATGTCAGCTGAGACACCACCTGCTCGAACAGTCCCACCACCGACGAGACGATCATGCCCAGGCCCAGCAGGATGAAAAGCCACGGGAGCCGCTTCTTCATGCTCTCCCGCAGCGGCTCCTGCAGGTCTTCCTCGGCGGTCAGACCGGCCAGCTTCGCATAGTCCTCTCCCATCTCGTCGTCCACCACCTGGATCAGGCTCTGGGAGGTGATCACTCCCAGCAGATGGTTATCATTGTCCAAGACCGGGATCAGGTCCTCGGAATAATCTTTCAGTTCCTCGATACAGGCGTCGATGTCCTCGTGCCCGTAAACGTAGGGGTAGGAAGTCATGATCAGATCCGACAGTTCCGTCCCCTGCCGGGCGATGATCAGTTCTTTCAGATCCACCGCCCCGTAATAATTCCCCGCCTCGTCCACGACGAACAGCGTGGAAATGTTGTCGTTCTCCGGGGCCTGCTCGATCAGCGCGCTCATCGCCTCTTTCACCGTCAGGTTCTCGCGGATCACGATATGATTGGTAGTCATGCGGCTGCCGATCTCGTCCTCGTCAAAGGAAGACAGAAGCGCCAGATCCCGCTTCGCCTCCTCGTCCATACAGTCGATAATCAGCGCCCGTTTTTCTTTCTCGATCTCATGCAGCGTCGCCAGCGCGGCGTCGCTCTCCATATGTTCCACGACCGCGGCGGCCTTTTTCACGTCCATTTCCGTCAGGTACCGGCCGCCCTCTCCCTCCTGAGCATATTCCAGGATCCCCGCCAGCATTTCCACGTCCAGAATACGGTACAGCTTCTTCCGCTCCGCCCCCGTCAGCTGATCCAGGATCTCGGCGACATCATTTTCATGATAATCCTCCAGCTTCTCGCTCATGGCCTTGGGGGAGGCGTTGCTGCGGATGATCCCTATGATCTCCGACGCATAGTCAGGCCTGGCGGACACGATCTCATCCGCATGTTCAAGCTCCATTTCCATGTCAGAAAGCCTCCTTTATGAAATTGTAAAATCAGGAAAATCAGGCCAGAATCAGCCGGAAAATACATGAACAAACCGCAAAGACCGTCCCTGCCGGACACATTTGCGGAATCCCTCTCATACCCATCAGACGGAGTCCCCGGCCGCAACCGCTCCCAAAGCGGTTCGGACAAACACCCACGTCTATGAAATACAGAAATCAGGCGCGCCAAGCAGAGCGCGCCGGTCCATGAAACCTTTCCCATCTGCCGCTCTCATCTGACCCAAAACAGTCGATCGTTCGTGACTGTCACCGTCCACTCTGCTCACCTGCCTTTATAATTGAAGTATGACCGGATAGAACATTATTTCATCCAGAATTATAGCACAAAGCCATAACCTCATGCAATAAAAATGATCATTTTTCTGCAAAATTTTAGCGGGAAAAGATCCTAAGCCCCGGACCTTTCCCGCATCCGCGCATTTTACTTTTCCAGCAGTTCGATCCCGCGGCGGATCCTGCGCAGGGATTCCTCCCGGCCCAGCACTTCCATGATCTCCGTCGCGCCGGCCGGGGTCGTCTGCCGCCCGGAAACCGCCGTCCGGATCGGCCACATGACGAAGCCCGTCTTA
>CANQYH010000331.1 GCA_947628025.1 uncultured Lachnospiraceae bacterium
GAATACCGGATCACCGCGCAGGGAAAAGAGGTTGCGGAAAAGGAGCTTGTCAGGCTGAAAGAGCTCGTTCGCGTCGCGGATGAAATTGTCGGAGGTGTGCTATGATCAAAAAATGTTATCGTTTTTATGCCGGGGCGCTTGCTTCCCAGGAAAACTGGCTGAACCGGATGGCGGCAGACGGGTACAGGCTGATCCGCACCGGCAAGCTGCTCTACGAATTTGAAGGGTGCGAACCGGGGCAGTATCAGTACTGTGTGGAGTATATCGGGCTGAAATCTAAGGAAAGCGCGGAGGATTACGCCCGGTTCCTGCGGGAGTGTGGCTATACCGTGTTTTTCAAGAATATCAATCTGAACTGGAATACCGGGAAAGTCGTGTACCGGCCGTGGGCGGAAAAGGGCGGAAAGATCTCCTCGGACCGCACGACGCTCAACCGTGAGCTGCTGATCGTGGAAAAGGAGAACGACGGGAAGCCGTTTGAACTCCATACGACCTACGAAGATAAGGTGAATTATTATAAGCAGCTGCAAAAGCCCTGGTTTTTTGTGTTCTTGATGACAGCGGTCATGGGGGTCATTTTCCGCTTCTGTTCATTGGCGGGTTTCTGGGTATGGCTGGCCTTTGCCGCCGTCGCCGTGCTGGAACTGATCGTGAGCCAGATCGAGCTGCGGAAGCTGAAGAAGCAGGCGCAGTCAAAGGAGTGGTAAGGACGGCAAATGGGTTTAAGGAAGCTGCACAGCCCATAGCCGCCAGCCGGCAGGGTTACATCCGGCGGGAGCAAGTCATATTCATGGGCAGTCAGGTTAGCGGCGGCGTCCCGTGCGTTTGGTTTTTCGATCAGCGCCCATTTCAGCAGCTGATAGGAATATTTCGCGAAGGCGAGCCACTGCGGGTAGTTGATTGCCATCGGGTTCTTCGTGAAAGATACTTTTCCGGCGTTTACGGCAGCTGCCCTCTGGCGGCAAATTCCTCTGTCAGTTCTTTGGCGGGGATGATATACCGATCCAGGTCCGTTTCCTCCGTAAAGGGGATGCAGGTGTAGTCTGTGGCGATGAAATACGTCCGCGGCACATTTCTCTCCCGCCGCTTCATGTTGGTGAGAATCTCAGCGGGAAACAGGTGGGTGGTCACAATGGCGTCAAAATGGTGTTCCTCGATATACCGCTCCAATACCGGCTCCATCTGCCGGTTGATCTGATAAACCGGCGACGGGAACGGCAGTTCGCGATAGGCGTTGCCCAGCTTGTAGACCGCGCCGAAAGCAGAGGGCGCTTTCTGGGCCAGCAGGATGTAGGCCTTGTCGATCACCTCCGCTACCTGATCGTTTTTCAGCGTATAAGGATTGAGGGTCCTGACGCCGTGTCCTCTGGCGGCCATGGCCTCAGCCACCGCCGCACAGGCAGAATTATGCCCTCCGCCGGTCCCGCATGTGAGCATCAATGCATCCATAAAAGCTTTACCTCCAGTTTCTCCCGCGGTTCCTTGCTCCAATGCAGCCGCCGGCATACCGCCGCCGTGATAAGCGCGAAGCCCAGGAAGACCGGTTTCGCCGTGTTGACGACGGCCATGGCCGTCAGCGTGAGCAGGTAGGCGATCATAGTGCGGTAAAAGGTGGGGTTCACCCGCAGCACCACGGACAGCAGCACAAATACCGCGGCGAACAGCACCAGCGGCGTATCATAGGGGAAGAACCCCAGCAGGACGCCGAATGTAGCGGCGATGCCCTTTCCGCCATGGAACCGATGAAAGACGGAGAAGATATGTCCGATCACCGGCGCCGCCATCACCAGCGGCAGCGCCCAGCGTCCGGTCAGCGAGGCGGTGTGCAGATACAGATACACGGGCAAAAAACCTTTCATCAGATCTCCTGCCAGCGTGAGCACGCCGCACCGGAAGCCGCAGTACCGGAAGGCGTTTACGGTCCCCGGGTTCCTGTCCGCGCTGTTTTGCAGCAGCTGCCGCTTCCCAAACAGCGTCCCGGCCACCTCAGCAAACAGTATGCTTCCGGACAGGTAAGCGATCATTATAAAGCAAATCTGATTCATACCGCCAGGCATCCTTTCTTCGGGTATACACTCATGAAAACATTTCCGCTGCTCCTTCCAAAGTTTAAGACGCACGAAAGCTGTGATATGGAATTATACTCTTGCCGGCATCGTCTCACAAGGGACAAACAGACCGCTGTGTCCAAAAAAGTAACAGAGTCTGCGTCGCGTCTTAAATTGGGACGCGCATTTCTTTCTGTCCAATGACCTTTGCGTTTTCTCCTTATTATACTTTGCCTAAAACACAGGAAGGAGGCAGCGTGATTCCCGATACCCGGATTGTACCACAGGATGGCTTCCCTGCCAAGAACCAGAAAGAAGAATTTCGCTGCGGGGACAACGGCGTTTCTTGCCCGGAAATTGCGGCCGGGAAAATAGATGGAATCCATTCAATGCAAAAATGCTTGAGGTAAAATGGTATGAGATTCGTTTGCCGTTTCCCTTTTCTGAGAGTGGAAGACAATATTTAGATTTTTCTAAAATAATTTAATCCGATGTGAAACATACACAAAAACCATGTCGCCTTTTTGTGTATGTTTCACAAAGTTTCCCCAAACTTCAATTAGATATTGCAATGGTTTAGTGAAAGTGCTAAGATAAGAATTACTAAGCAGATTGACGAAAAACCGGGCGGGAGTTTGTTAAAAAAAATACAGGTCCGGTTCGGCTGGCAGACGAATAAGTGAATTTGCAGTAAATTCTGGAATGTTTTGGGCCATATATGAGCAGATTGCACGATTGTAGTTGCAGCCCTCGAAAGGTTTCTTTTTTTTCATTATATATTTATGAAAATCTAAAATAATTTAGAAAGTTGGTGAAACATTATGAAAAAGCAATGGTATTGGGCAGCGGCACTGATGCTGGCGGCAGGAATCTCCGGCTGCGGCGGCGCGGGGACGGGCACGCAGACAGAGGCCGTCCAGACGACGGCCGCGGCGGAGGAAACCACGGCGGCTGCCGCGGAGGAAACCACGGCGGAGGACGATTCGGTCCCGGAGTTTCTGCGGGGGATCACGCTGAAGAACGAGACGGCGATTACCTACGATCTGAAAGAGGTGTCAGTCCACGATCCGTCTGTGGTCAAGGCGGACGGGACCTATTACATATTCGGTTCCCATCTGGCGGCGGCCAAGTCCGACGACCTGATCCACTGGGAGCAGATCGATTCCGGCGTCCATTCGGACAACAAGATCATCCCGAACGCGACCATCGAGATGAGCGAGGCCTTTACCTGGGCGCAGACCGACACGTTCTGGGCCCCGGACGTGATCCAGCTGGCGGACGGGAAGTATTATATGTACTACTGCAACTGTCAAGGGA
>CANQYH010000332.1 GCA_947628025.1 uncultured Lachnospiraceae bacterium
GTCCACCGCGGCCCGGTACGGCTTCATATAATCCATAAACAGTTTCTGCGGCGAAGTCTCACATTCCTCATAGTCCCTTCCGCCCTCGGAAAGACCGTAGCCGCAATAATGCTTAAAACATGCCGCCGCATACGGGTAACCGGTCTTCGGGTTGACGGCCTGCAGGCCCCGCACTTTCGCCTGGGCGATCAGCGAACCCAGCAGCGGGTCCTCCCCCGCGCCTTCCGCCACCCTGCCCCAGCGGGGATCCCGGCACAGATCGATCATCGGCGCGTAGATCCAGTTGATCCCGTCCGCATAGGCCTCCGCGGCGGCATAGCGCTCCGCTTCCTCCAGCATCTGCGGATCCCAGGTGGCCGCTCCGCCCAGCGGGACCGGGAAAACGGTCCTGTGGCCGTGCACCACATCGAACCCGAACAGCAGGGGGATCCCCAGTCTCGATTCCTCCACCGCAATTTTCTGAAAACGGTTGGCCGCCTCCCTGCCCTTCATCAGCATGGAGCCAACCAGACCGCCGCGCACTTTCTCCCCCTCCGTATCCATGGACGCGCGGTCCCCCAGATTGCAGTCCGTCGCCCCCTCGGACACATGGTCCATATTCAGCTGCCCTACCTTTTCCGCCGCCGTCATCCGCGCAAGGAGACGCTCGACGCGCTCCGCGTAGGGCGCGGGGTCAAACGGCTGCTTTATAAGCAAATTGGCTGCGCTCATCTTCGTCCTCCCGTATATCGCCGCATAGCCCGGCGCACGGCGGCGGAAAGCCGCCGCGCGCCGGGCTCTCTCTCAATTACTTAAAATATCCGAGATAATCCTTGCCTGCCTCGAACATCTCATCCACCATCTGCTGCGTCTCCGCGATGGAGAGCACGGCGGAGGTCAGCGGATCGAACAGGACGGCGTGGAAGATCTTTCTCTTGTCTCCCTCGATGCAGCCCTGTACCGCCAGCTCTTCGCAGCGCGCGCTGGTGTTGACCAGAACCGCCAGGTGATCCGGCAGACTGCCGACGCGGAACGGGCGGACCCCCTCTTTGGAGGCCAGCGCGGGCACTTCCACGCAGCAGCCGTAGGGCAGGTTGTCGATCAGGCCGAAGTTGCGCAGGTTCGCGTTGAACTCAAAGGGCGTATGGTCCCCGAAGATCGCGTTGAAGATATTGGACGCGTATTCCCCGCCGCGGGCGAGATCGATCTCGTCCTGCGCCAGCCATTCCTCGATGTCTTTCATCCATTTGCCGTCGATCTCCCGCTCAAAATATCCGTTCAGGATAAACGCGTATTCGCCCGGGTTCCAGTTGGTGCCGTGCGTGCAGTACTTCTCGATCAGATCCGGACGCTTCCTGAACCAGGCGTTGTACTCGGAGTTATGGCCGGAGGATTCCGTCACATAGTAGTCCAGACCCAAAAACATCTCGTTGCGCACGATCTCCTTATTGTAGATCTCGGGCCGCTTCACCGCTTCCCGGATCAGCGGATAGGCGTCCTTGCCGTTCCATTTGTATTCGATATAAAAAGCCTGGTGATTGATGCCCGCGCAGGTGTAGGTGATCTCATCCATCGGCGCGCCGATCCACTGCGCCAGCATTTCCGCCGAACCCTGCACGCTGTGGCAGAGGCCGGTCATATTGACCTTGGTCTCGGACTGGATATAACGGCAAAGCATCGCCATCGGGTTGGTGTAATTGAGCACCACCGCGTCCGGGCAGTATTTCTCGATGTCGCGGCAGATCTCCAGCATCGCCGGCGCGGTGCGCAGGAAGCGGAAGATGCCCGACGGGCCGCGGGTATCGCCCACGCAGATATCCACGCCGTACTTCTTGGGGATCTCGATGTCATTGCGGAAAATATCCGGTCCGCCTGACAGGATGGTGATCACCACGCCGTCCGCGCCCTCCAGCGCCTCCGCACGGTTCATGGTCGCCACCACCGTCGCCGGGTAATTCCCTTTCTCGATGATCCGCCTGACCGCCCGCTCGCTGTAATTCAGACGCTGCTCGTTGATATCCATCAGCCGGATCTCCGCGTCGCGAAACGCCTCAAACGTCAGGACGTCCCTGACCAGAGCTCTGGTAAAGCCAAAACTTCCCGCACCAATAAACGCAATCTTCTTCATTCACATGTCCTCCTTCTTAGATGGGTGATTTATTTGTACACGTTGCCGTGCAGCTTCACAACATTCACGACGCGCCGGTTCCGTCCGGCAGGCCTCACAGGACCTCCGTCGGGATCCCGTATTCGCTGAAAACGGACCGGCAGATCCGGATCCCCGCGTCCGCGTCAAAATCCGGCCGGTACTCCAGCCCCAACATTCCGTACTTCGCGCCCGCGGTCTGGTGATACGGCAGAAACTCCACGCGCTCCAGCGCTTCCGCCCCCGCGAGGAACGCCGCGGTAGACCGAAAATTTTCCTCGTCGTCGTTGACGCCCGGGATCACCGGGATCCGGATGAGGAAAGGCTTCCGGCCCCCGCATAAATATTCCGCGTTCTCCAGGATCCTGCGGTTGTCCGCGCCGGTGTAGCGGCGGTGCTTCTCCCCGTCGAACAGCTTGATGTCCATGATTACATAATCCAGCAGCCCCACGATTCTCCGGAAAACGTCCGGCTCGCAGTATCCGGAGGTCTCGACCGCCTTATGCAGGCCGGGAAGCATCTCCAGCACCTCGGCCAGAAAATCCGCCTGCATTAACGGCTCCCCTCCGGAGAACGTGATCCCGCCGTACCGGCTGTAATAGCCGGCGTCCGCCAGGATCCGCCGCGCCAGCTCTCCCGACGTGAGAAACTCTCCCGCGA
Organism: uncultured Lachnospiraceae bacterium; assembly: GCA_947628025.1. Classification (GTDB taxonomy): domain Bacteria; phylum Bacillota; class Clostridia; order Lachnospirales; family Lachnospiraceae; genus UBA3402. Next base: position 2,786 of record CANQYH010000332.1, read on the forward strand.
TCTTTCGCAGACCCAGCGGGCAGACCGGTACGCACGCCCCGCAGGCCACGCATTTCTCATGGGTACACACGGCCGCGCACCGCCCGCAATGCGTGCAGGAGGCATGGCTCACCATCAGCTGCGGCTGCATGCACAGTCCCTCCGGATTGTGACACCAGCTGCACCGCAGGGGGCACCCTTTCAAAAACACGGTCTGCCGGATCCCCGGCCCGTCGAATACCGCAAATTCTTTTCTGTCAAAAATGATCCCTTTTTCCATTTAGTCTCCAGCATTAACGTTAATGTATGCGGCTAAAAAGATAAGCCTTTTCTACTCGTCCCCTTTAAAACCCTGCAAACCGCCGCGTCTCAGACACCCGGACAGGGCGCGGTCACCGTCTCTCCTTCCACCAGCGCGGTATCGATCTCTATCTGTTCCATCTCCTCGCTGCCATTGATCAGCCGGACCAGGACCTCCACCGCCCCGGTCGACATCTTGCCCTTATAGGAGCCGACGGACGTCAGCGCAAGCGGAAGAACCAGCCTCGACTGGATATTGTCGAAACCGACCAGCGAGCAGTCTTCCGG
>CANQYH010000333.1 GCA_947628025.1 uncultured Lachnospiraceae bacterium
GATCGGGCCCCAGTGGAACAGCGGATAAGTGGAAGCCCAGTCCTGGACGCCGCCCATATCCGCGATGCGGCTCTCCCCGGCGTAAAGGATCCATTCGCACAGGGAGTAGAAAAGAATATCCGCGGCCAGGCCGGCGGTGAACATCATGGATCCCCATTGAAACGGCGTATACAGGGGCTTGTCCGTATCGCCCAGGCGGATCTGGCCGTATTTGGAAAAGGCCAGATAGAGCGAGCACAGAAAGACGCCCAGTCCAATGATCAGATAGTAACTGCCCATCTCGTCCCCTACCAGGGAACGGATGCGGGCCAGGACCTCGCCGGAGCCCTCCGGGGCCGCCAGGAACACTGCGCACAGGATCAGGATGCACACGAACGGAACGATCGTGATCACCCAGTCCAGCTGTTTGCGCAGGGGCTGATTAGAACGGCTATTCGAATCTGCTTTCATAATTCTTCTCCTTGTTCAAAAATACACATAAACTCGTTGATATTGAACATAATAGCACAGGAGCGCCGGAGATGCAAGCGCCAAATGTGAAGTTTTTCTGACTTTTTTCGAAAACCCCTACAAAAATCCGCAGCTTTCCGATATAATACATTCGTCAGGCAAGAAGGAGGACAGGAGAGTAATGAAAAGAACAGTTGGAAAATGGGTCGCGCTGCTGCTGTGCGCCTGTATGCTGAGCGGATGCACGGAGAGTACGATCATTAATCCGCCTACAGAGGATATTTACGCTAAGTATAATCTTCCGGCGCCTACGGATGAATGGCTGGTGTGGGAACTTTTGTGGCAGGACATGACGGATTATTATGGAGATTCCGAGGAGTATCCGTTTATTGATTCCCTCGAGGGCGAGGTGGATACAGAGAACAGGACGCTCAGTCTGCTTATGCTGACGAATCAGATTATCACGCGGGAGGAAGCCATCGAGTACGTCAAGGAAGTGGTCGAAGGCTTCGCTTTTCTGATCCATGAGCAGAACAATGATTATACGGAGGCCGGAGAGGGCACGTATGGCAGTTATCTGGATATGTATGAGATCACGCTTATCGTAGCGCCCAAAGAGACCGAGGACGATCCCTCCACCTGGATCTTTGTGGACACGCTTCCCAAAGAGGGTTACAAGGAGATCGGCGCGGAGGCTTAGAGATCTCCCAGGATGATGGAAAAAGGCGGCCTGCCTTAATCGACGGGCAGGCCGCTGTGATACGAGTCGTTGCCGAGCTCATTGAGGAGATCGGCGAAATCTGTCTCTTCCGGACTGAGACCGGAAGAGATTTTTTGATTCAGCATAGAATAAACGGTGTGGCATTTGAGCAGCGACTGGTGGAACAGGTCCGGGAAAGAGGCGGTCGACGCCAGCCGCCGGTCCCAGGGATTGGTCCAGGGTTCGTGATCCAGGTTCAGGCTTTTTCGTGGATCGATCACATGGTCGGTGACGATCTTGCGGGAGATCACAGGATTTTTCAGGACCAGGGATTCCATGAACTCGACCCGGTCCCGCTTATGACCGGAAGGATCGGCCAGGGTACGGCACCCGAAACGCAGCGCCAGGATGGAGCGGTGGACCATGCGGGACGTCACCTGGAAGTTATTCTCATATGTAATAGGGTAGTAGGTAATATTGATGCAGTCGGCCAGGAACCGGGATATAAACTGGATCTCCTGGGCGTTTAGGCAAATCGTAGCCGCCTGATTAAATTCGGACGGCTTTTTCTTTTTGTATTTGCGCAGGAGCAAGGCGTCGATCTCATTTTCCAGCTCCGCGTGGAGACCGTGGGATTTCAGCCCCGGCTTGCCTGTCTCATATTGGATCCGTCCGTAAATGAACGGATGGCAGATCGAGTCGCAGATATAGTGGCAGAGATAGCCGCAGAAATAGGCCAGGGCCTGCTCCTGCTGCTGTCTGGAGCGGATCGCGGCGATCTCATCGAGACAGGTGGCGAAGAAATCCCGGACGTGATGTTCGTGCATGTAGGAACCGACGTTGCGGTAGTCCCGGTGGCGCAGGATCGGCAGATTGTAAAAAAACATATCCGGTCCCTGCAGGCCCAACTGGTAGAGCCAGCGGTATTTTGCGATGATGAATTTCAGCCGGTTGGAAGGCTGGTCGTTGTAGGCTTTCATGCCCATGATGTAATGTGTGGTAAATCCCGGCATAATTCGGTCCTCCCATGATGCGTAGCACTGCTGCGGTTCCCGTGCGGAAACGGTTCGGGCGGCGCGGCTTTCTGCGCGGTCTGCGCCTGCGTGAGAAACGCGTCCGGAACCGTTCTTACAGTATAGCATAAACGGAAAGAAATTTCGAGTAAAACCATAGACTGCCAGTCATAGTTTTTTTCGGGGCAGAATAGATGGGTAAAAAGGGCCGGGAGCGGTAAGGATGATCCATTGGCTGCATAATCTGGTGTGGGGGCCCGTATTGACGGCGCTGCTTTTGGGCGCAGGGGCTTATTTTACCTGGAGATCCGGATTCTTCCAGATAAGAGGGCTGCCGGTGTGGTGGAAAGCGACAGCCGGGAGCCTGTTTGGGCGCGGACGCGGAAAAGAGAACGGGGATATTGATACGGCGGCAGGGCGCGGAGATGCGGGAAAGGACGGTTCTGCGGAAAACCAGGCGTCCGGCATCGGCAGGCTGCAGGCCGCCTGCACGGCCCTGGCGGCCACTGTCGGCACCGGAAATATCGTCGGCGTGGCCACGGCTCTGACAGCCGGAGGGCCCGGAGCGATCTTCTGGATGTGGGTCTCGGCGCTTCTGGGCATGGCCACGGCCTATGCCGAGACGTTTTTGGGGATACGGTACCGCCGCAGGCAGCCGGACGGCGAATGGCTGGCGGGACCCTGCGCGTATCTGCGCCGGGGGCTCCGTAAGCCGTGGCTCTCAATGTTTTACGGTCTTTCGTGCCTGTGCGCTTCCCTGGGCATGGGGAGCATGGCGCAGTCCAATTCCATTTCGCAGACTCTGAGTTATTCTCTGCGGATGCCGCCCCTGTTCAGCAGTGTCCTGGCGACGGCCCTTGTGCTGGGTGTCGTACTGGGCGGCGCGAAACGGATCGCCCGTGCCGCCATGCGGATGATCCCGCTGGCGGCTGCGGTTTATACCGTGTTTTCCGCGGCGGTCCTCTGGATCTGCCGGGAGAACCTGCCTGGGGTACTGGCGGAGATCCTGCGCTGCGCGTTTCTGCCGCGGGCAGTTCTGGGCGGCGCGGGAGGGTACGGGATCGCCAGGGCGTTTCGCTACGGAATTGCCAGAGGCGTATTTTCCAACGAGGCCGGTCTGGGCACGCTGGCGGGACTTCACGGGTCTACGGAGAACACGACGCCGCGGG
>CANQYH010000334.1 GCA_947628025.1 uncultured Lachnospiraceae bacterium
CTTCTGTCCGCAGCTCTCGAAGCGGGCCACGTCCCAGCTGGTGTTGGTATGAGTCTTCCTGGTCAGGTTGCCGAACTGGACGTCAAAGGTCGCCTGGTCCGTATGCACCGCGATCGGGAAATGCACTTTCAAAAGCGTCTGATGCTCTTTCCAGTCCACGTTCGTCTTAAAATCGATCCTCCTGCTGTCCGCGTAGAACACGATCTGCTGCGCAAAGGAGGATTTGCTGGCTTTCCTGCGGATCTCCAGGACAGCGCAGACACTGCCCATCTCCGTCCACTCCATGGATTCCACTTCGTCCACCGGCCAGCTCTTCTCCGTGTAGAAGATATCGATATCCCAGTTATCGTAGTAGATCGGCTTATCCTCGTACATGCGGAGCGCGTTGGCTTTCTTTCCGGCCTGAAGCACCTCGCGGTCACAGTCCTTATCGTACAGCCGGTCGATCTCGCCGTTTTCATCAAAATGCACCGTATAGAATGGGGTCTCCAGCGTATAGCGGTCTTTCAGGCAGAACGGGCTCTCCGCGCTCTCTTCTCCGGAAGCGGCCTCCTTGGTCAGAACCGCATAGCCCTTGGCCGGGATCCCTTTCACGAACGCCACGGTCCCGTCCGCCGTCTTCTGACAGGGATACCGTCTCCCGCCCGCATCAACCAGATACGCTGCGTCGCAGTCTCCCAAATTCGCCACATCGTCACGGCAGCTGCCTGTCGTATTCATAATAAAGACGCAGTCCCCGTTTCCCGCCAGCGCATGGAGCCGGTCCCCGGTCATCTCGCCGATCTCCTCGCCCAGCCGGGCGTATTCCCGCTTCGTCACCTCATAGACCTCATGGATCGAGGAACCGGGCAGGATGTCGTGGAACTGGTTCAGAAGCACCGTCTCCCACATCTTATAAATTTTCTCTGCCGGGTAGGCGCATTTCTCCTCCGCCAGCACGCTCAGAAGCTCCAGGTCCATCAGACCCAGCTCCGATTTCCGGTTGCCGCGCTTATTGCGGGCCATGGAGGTCAGCGTCCCGCGGTGATACTCAAAATACAGCTCGCCCTCCCACACGGGCAGCCGCTTATTGTCCCAGACTCTCTCTTTCAGCTCGTCGAAGAACACGCCCGCAAACTCCTGGCGCACCTTGGGGATGCCGCGCACGCCTTTCTCCATGCGGATCGAAGTCTCCAGCATCTCCCTGGTGGGACCGCCGCCTCCGTCTCCGAATCCGTAGGAGATCAGGATATCGTTATTAATATCTTTATTCTGGTAGCGCATCCACCCGCCCATGATGGCGTCCGGATGCAGAGACCCGTTATACGTTGTAAAGAAATCCGTCACCGGCTGCTTGATGCCCAGGGTCGTGATCAGATGGGTCAGGACCTCGGTGCCGTCGATGCCGCGCCAGCGCATGGTATCATAAGGAACCTTGTTAAACTGGTTCCAGGACAATTTGGTCGTCATGAAATAATCGATGCCGCATTTTTTCATGATCTGCGGCAGCGCGCCGCTGTAGCCGAACACGTCCGGCAGCCACAGGATCTTGTTGTCCACGCCGAACTCTTCCTTGAAGAACCGCTTGCCGTGCATGAACTGGCGCACCAGGGACTCGCCGGAGGTCAGGTTCGTATCCGCCTCCAGCCACATGCCGCCCTCCGGCTCCCAGCGGTGCTCGGCCACGCGCTCCTTGATCTTCGCGTACAGCTCCGGATAGCGCTCTTTCAGGAACGCGTACAGCTGCGGCTGACTGGACATGAAATGATAGGAGGGAAATTCGTCCATCAGCTTCAGCACCGTGGCGAAGCTGCGGCCGGTCTTCTCCCGGGTCTGCTCCACGGTCCACCACCAAGCCACGTCGATATGAGTATGGCCGATGCAGGTAGCGATCACGTCGCTGTAGCCCGCCATATCCGTATAAAGCGCCTTGTCTATGTAATCGCTGGCTTCCTGCAGGGTCCGGTAAAATTCCGGGGAATAGGGGGTCCGCAGGTCGATGCGGTTGATCGTCTCGTTGAGGACGTTCTCGATCTCCATGCGGTTACGGTCCTCTTTTTCCATCCGCTGGAACGCCCACAGCGGCACCTGCAGATCGTAATATACTTTATTGATCAGCGCGTCCATCTCAAAGAAATCCACGCGCAGCTGGAACTCGTCATGCAGCGTGCCGGTATAGGACTGCAGATCCACCCTCAGCGTCCGGCCACCCTCGGCGCTCTCCATCAGATTGACGTCCCGGTGGTTCATATCGATCCCCTGGACTGCCTCGCCGTCGATAAATAACAAAAACTGCGGGTTCTTGCCGTCGTCCCACTCTTTGATCTGAGTCGAAACGTGCATCCAGAGCCGCCGGCCGTCCATCTCCTGCGGAACCGTAAAATCAGTCTTAAACCAATAATGCTGGTCCGGACCGTACCAGTGCATGGTCTTCCCGTCGAAATGCTCCCAGGGCGTCCCGTCGTTCTCCGCATCCTGAGGATGGAAGAAATTCCCTTTTTTGTACTCCCATTCTGTGACAGGGATCCTGCCCTTTACGCGCAGCTTCTTGAGCTCGTTGCAGATCACCTGAACCCGTTTGTCTAAAAAATGCATACGTTCCTCCTGTTCTGCTCACCATCCGATTATCGTTACCGAACATTTTCCCTTTCTGCCGGGCGCTGGCGAACGTCCCGGCAACGCCATCACTCTAACATATTTTCCGGTATTGCGCAATGGATTTTTGAAAATTCACAGAAATTTAAGTTATACAAAAGCGGCCCGCATTTTTTGTTATATTTTATGCCGCAGGCCGCTGTGCCCCAATCTGCTCCTTGTTCAATTTAAATGAAAACCGGGACTGTTTCCTTTCATTTTTTTGCGTTTCGCACGTCCCCGCAAATTCCTAAAAAAGCGGCGGGATCCGCCCGGTCCGCGTCTTTTACAGGTTGCCTGACGGGCCGTTTCCTCTATAAAACGAGGCCTGCTTCCGCCTGTCCGCTCATTCCTCCGGCCACGGGAGCGTGGGCGCTTCCGAGATTTTGTCCCGCATCATCAGTTCCTTTACCGCCTCGGACGCAGGCTCCCCGTCGAAAAGAACATGGTTGACCTGCTCGATGATCGGCATGGGGATCTCATATTTTTGCGCCAGCTTTAAAGCCGCCTTCGCGCTGTAGACGCCCTCCACCACCATGTTCACCTCCGCCATCGCCGCCTCCATCGTATACCCCTTTCCGATCAGGATACCGGCCCGGCGGTTGCGGCTGTGCATACTGGCGCAGGTCACGATCAGATCGCCGATGCCGGACAGGCCGCTGAACGTCTCGAAGCGACCGCCCATCGCCATGCCCAGGCGCGCGATCTCGTGGAT
>CANQYH010000335.1 GCA_947628025.1 uncultured Lachnospiraceae bacterium
GAAGCGTGTGTTTTACTCGGCCTTTGTGCGGGTAAACGACGACAGCCTCCTGCCCGCGCTGCCCGGGGGCCCGCCGCTGCTTCGGGAGCACAGGCTGTACCAGGCGGACTGGCTGCTGCGCTTTTACGGGTTTGCGGCGTCGGAACTTCTGAGCGAGAGCCAGCCGAATTTCAATATATTCCTGGATCCCAAGTGCGACTGGGCCCTGCGGCACCTGGAGCGGTTCCCGGTGGAGGTCCAGACGGCGGATTACGATACGCTGCTGCGGGTCCCCGGCGTCGGCGTCCGGTCGGCGAAGCGGATCGTGGCGGCCCGGCGCGGCGGCAGGCTGGATTTCCCGGATCTGAAGCGGATGGGGGTCGTGCTGAAGCGGGCCGTTTATTTCCTGACCTGCGGCGGGCGCACGATGTACCCGGTGCGGATGGACCGGGACTTTATCGCGATACAGCTTTTAGGAGAGGAAAAGCGGCGCGCCTGGGATATCGGCCGGAGCGGCAGTTTCCGCCAGATGTCCATGTTTGACGACGGGCTGCTTTCGCCGGCTCCGTCGGGAGAGGACAGACGGAGCGCGGCCTGGGGGGAGATGTGAGAGATGGTCATATTTACCTGTGAGGATTCGTTGGAGGGGATCCTCTGCGGCGTTTACGACGCGTGGATGAGCCGCCTGGGCCACGCCAATGTGCGCCTGGAACTGCGGGACCGGGGAAATATCCGGATGTTTGCGGAGTACCGGCAGTCGCAGGAGGAAGAATGGAAGACGGAGAAAGTCGCCGCCGCCATACGGCGAAAAGCGGGGCAGGAGGTCTACGAGCGAGTCTTCCGCGCCTGCCTGAGCCGGGAGGAGGAGAAAGCGGACCGGATCTACCGGTTCCTGATCTATGCGCTGAACCTGGGGCCGTCCGTCGTGGATATGCTGCATATTCCGGCCGTTTACGAATTGTTCCGTATGGACCGCAGCGTGGCCAACGAGGCCATGCACCTGATCGAGTTTATCCGGTTCTCCCGGGTCCGGGGCGGCGCGTGGCTGGGCGTAGTCGGGCCGAAGAACGACGTGATCGTGCTGATGGCGCCTCATTTTGCCGACAGGATGAACGCGGAAAACTGGATCATTTATGACGAGATCCGGAAAAAAGCGGTGGTTCATCCGGCGGGGGGAGAGTGCGCGCTGGTGTGGCCGCCGGATGAGGGCTGGCGGGAGCGGCTGGAAAAATCGGACGATCAGGAGGAGTTTGAGCGGCTGTGGAAGACGTTCCACGAGCATATCGCGATCCGGGAGCGGACGAACCGGCGCTGCCAGATGACCCATTTGCCGCTGCGCTTCCGGCCTTATATGACGGAATTCCAGTGAGAAAGTCTTGCCCACGGTTCGCGGATGTGGTATGATATTTTTAGTTGTACCATCTTAAAAAGAGAGGAAGCGAATCATTGCTGATGGGTGAAAGGCGCAAACAAAAAATATTGATCGCGGATGACTCCGAGATGAACCGCTCTATCCTGATCGATATGCTGGGGGACGATTTTGAGATCGTGGAAGCGGAAAACGGCAAGGAGGCGTTGTCGATCCTGAAGAAAAGATCCGCGGAGATCGATCTGCTTCTTTTGGATATCGTGATGCCTGAGCTGGATGGGTTCGGCGTTCTGGAGCAGATGAACGCGTCCCGTGAGATCGACAGCACGCCGGTGATCGTGATCTCGGCGGAGACGGATTCGGAAAAGAGAAGAAAGGCATACAAGCTGGGCGTGACGGATTTTATTGGCCGCCCCTTTGAAGATGATATCGTGCAGCACCGCGTATTGAATACGCTCGTACTTTTCTCCAAGCAGAGGACGCTGGAGGCTGTGGTGAGAGATCAGATCATGGAGAATGAGAAGCAGAGCATGATGATGATCGATATCCTGAGCCATATTGTGGAATTCCGCAACGGCGAGAGCGGCCAGCATGTGCTCCATATCCGCACCCTGACGGAGATGATGCTCCGTTATCTGTCGGATAAGGCGAAAAAAGAGTGGGAGGAAGAAGAGAGGCGGAGAAAAGAAAAGCAGGAGAAAGAGAAACAGGAGAAAGGGGAGCCGGGAGGAGACGCGCAGAAAGAGAAGCCCGACGAGCTGCCGGAGAACTATTTATCTCCTGTTATGTACGCCGCTTTCAAACTGTCTGAAAGAGACATTTCCCTGATCAGTACGGCTGCGGCGATCCACGACGTGGGCAAGATCGCGATACCGGCCGAGATCTTAAATAAGCCCGGCCGCCTGACGGACGAGGAGTTTGCAGTCATCAAGACACATTCGGAAGTCGGCGCAGCGATGCTGGAGGCGCTTCCGGTGCATCAGGACGAGCCGTTGGTACGACGGGCCTTTGAGATCTGCCGCTGGCACCATGAGAGGTACGACGGGCGCGGCTATCCGGATGGGCTGAAAGGCGACGAGATCCCGCTTTCCGCGCAGATCGTAGCGCTGGCGGATGTGTACGACGCTCTGACCAGCGAGCGCGTTTATAAGAAAGCGATCCCTCACGAAAAGGCGGTACAGATGATCCTGGACGGCCAGTGCGGCGTGTTCAATCCCGAGCTGATGGACTGCCTGCGCGAGATTGAGAAGTACATAACCAAAGAGATGCAGAAGAGCGAAGACCGGCAGGGAGTGCTCGAGAAAAATGCGTCCAATCTAAATAACGAGATCCTGAAACAGAACAACCTCACGACTTCCGGCCGGACGCTGCGGCTGCTGGAGCATGAGCGTATGAAGTACCGCTTCTTTGCGGATATGTCGGAAGAAGTACAGTTTGAATTTACGTTGTCGCCGCCCTCGCTGCTTCTGTCTGAATGGGGCGCGAAGCACCTGGGGCTGGATGAGGTCATTATGGACCCGCTTCATGATCCCAAGGTTCTCGCGATGGCGAATATGAAAGATATCAGGAAACTGTCGGAAGCGCTCCGCCATACGACGGCGAAAGAACCGATCGTGAAGACAGACTACTGTGTCAGGAAGAACGGCGAAGAGCGCTGGATGAAGATCATTGCGAGGGCCACCTGGTCCGGCGACGAGCCGTTTGAGTATCGGGGCGCGATCGGCAAGATGATCGACGTCCATGAAACGCGGGTCAAGATGGCGGAACTGGAAGAAATGGCCGCCCATGAGCCGCTGACAGGGCTGTATAACCACCGGGCCGCCAGGATCCAGATCCAGAATATGATGGCGGAAAAGCCGGACAGCCGGTTCGCGCTGGCGATCTTTGACCTGGATCATTTCAAGCAGGCCAACGATACCTACGGGCACCAGTAGGTATCGTTGGCCTGCTTGAAATGATCCAGGTCAAA
>CANQYH010000336.1 GCA_947628025.1 uncultured Lachnospiraceae bacterium
ACTGGAAATGGCTGACCGCCGGCATTCTGGGCGGCTGCGGGGCGGCTGTGGCGGGCTACCGGCTGTTTTCCCATGTGCGCAATCGGGTGCTGGCCTGGCGGGACCCCTGGTCGGACATCGACGATAAGGGCTACCAGATCGCGCAGTCGCTGTTTGCCATCGGGACCGGCGGCTGGTTCGGCCTGGGGCTCTATGAGGGAATGCCGGGGCGCATCCCGGTGGTGGAAAAGGATTTTATTTTCGCGGCCGTTTCTGAGGAAATGGGGGCGCTGTTTGCCATCTGCCTGCTTTTGATCTGCGTGTGCTGTTTTATAGAGTGTCTGCGGATCGCCGGCCGGATCGAGGATCTGTTCTACAAGCTGACCGCGTTCGGCCTGGGCTGCATGTATATCGTTCAGGTGTTTTTGACGGTGGGCGGCGTCGTCAAATTCATTCCGTCTACGGGAGTGACGCTGCCGCTGGTCAGCTACGGGGGCAGTTCGGTCCTCAGCACGTTTCTTTTATTTGGGATCCTGCAGGGGATCTGCGCCATGGAACCCGTTCCTGCCGCGGACCCAAAGACCGCGAGGAAGAGGAAAATCATCCCGCTGTTTCCCGGAAAGGACGCGAAAAAAGAAAAGCGCATCCGCTGTATGCGCCTGACGGCGGGCATTATCCTGTTCGCGTTTGCGTCCATGATCGCCTATGAAACCTGGTTTCTGACGGTGCGCCGCGAAGATGTCATTAACAACAGCTACAACCGCCGCCTGGATGATCTGGCACAACGCGTCACGCGCGGCCGGATCGTTTCCGGAGACGGGACGGTGCTGGCGGAGACGCTGACCGGCGAAGCGGGGGAAGAGGTTCGCAGCTACCCTTACGGTTCTCTGTTCGCCCATGCCGTCGGTTATTCCACGATCGGAAAGACGGGCGTCGAGAATCTGGCCCATTTTTATCTGCTTTCCTCTCATACAAATCCTTTCAAAGCCGCGCTGACGGAGCTGGTTGGCGGGAAGAACCCCGGCGACACAGTCGTGACGACCCTGGATGTGGAGCTGCAGCAGACTGCCTGGGAGGCCCTGGGGGACCGTAGGGGGGCCGTAGTCGTCATGGAGCCGGATACGGGCAAGATCCTGGCGATGGTGTCCCGGCCGGATTTTGATCCCAATACCGTCGCGGAAAATTGGGAAACCCTGACGAGCACGGACAATGAGAGCGCGCAGCTTTTAAACCGCGCGGCCCAGGGGCTGTATCCGCCCGGTTCCACGTTTAAGATCGTGACGCTTCTGGAATACATCCGCCAGCACCCGGATGATTACGAAGAATTCCGCTACGACTGCAGCGGCAGTTATACGTCCGGCGGCAGCACCATTCATTGTTATCACGGGACCGCTCACGGCACGCAGACGCTGAAAGAGGCGTTCGCCAATTCCTGCAACGGCGCGTTTGCCAGGATCGGCGAAGAACTGGATATCGGGGACATGACCGCGACTGCCGGGCAGCTTCTTTTTAATGTGGAACTGCCGGTTTCCATCCCTTACAGCGCCAGCGCCTACGAACTGGAGGAGGACGCGCCTCTGTGGGAACGGATGCAGACCGCCATCGGGCAGGGCCGGACACAGATTTCGCCGCTCCACAACGCGCTTCTCGTCTCGGCGATCGCCAACGGGGGGACGCTGATGCGGCCGTACCTGATCGACCGGGTCGAAAATACGGACGGCAGGCAGATCCGCAAATTCCTGCCGCAGTCCTACGGGAATCTGATGACGGCGGAGGAAGCGGCGGTCCTCACGGAGATGATGGAGTATGTTGTCACCGGTGGCACCGCCTCCGCGTTGGTTTCCGAGGCTTATACAGCCGCGGGGAAGACCGGGTCCGCGGAATTTGCCGGCGGCAAAGAGACGCACGCCTGGTTCGTCGGCTTTGCCCCCGCGGATTCGCCGCGCCTGGCCGTCAGCGTCCTGGTGGAAGAGGGCGGCTCCGGCGGGCAGACGGCCGCGCCCATCGCGAAAAAAATCTTTGACGCATATTTTGACAGATGACTTGCATAACCGGCCGGAATGCGCTATACTAGCCTCAGTCTCACATGACACACCAAGCGTCCGGATGGAGTCCGGGCGGACCAGGAGGGATTGCAATGATAGAGGCAACGAGCTGTGGCGGTGTGGTGATATTTCGAGGTAAGATTCTTGTGTTGTATAAGAACTACAAAAACAAATACGAGGGTTGGGTTTTGCCGAAAGGAACTGTGGAGGCTGGAGAGGATTATAAGGAGACGGCGCTGAGGGAGGTCCGGGAGGAAACCGGGGTCAGCGCGTCGATCATCAAGTACATCGGGAAGAGCCAGTATTCGTTCAACACGCCCCAGGATATGGTGGAAAAGGACGTACACTGGTACCTGATGATGGCCGACAGCTACTACAGTAAACCACAACGTGAGGAGTATTTCATGGATTCCGGCTATTACAAATTCTACGAGGCCTATCACCTGCTGAAATTCGCCAACGAAAAGCAGATCCTCGAAAAAGCCTACAATGAATATCTGGAGTTAAAAAAGAATAATTTGTGGGGTTCCAAGAAATACTTTTAAGGAGCGCGTACAGAGGACATTCCCATGCGGAGTGTCCTCTGCTTCGTAAATGGGACGGTTTCCGGGACCTGCGGCGGCACAGAGCAGGCCTGCCGCGGGTACGGTTCGTTCCGGGAGAGAAGAACGCGGGCCTATCAGAAAGAAATTGATTGTTCGAATAAAAGGATAACGGACCGGCAGAAAAACCGAAAGCAAAGGACTTGGGGATTCGGGCCCCCGGATCCGCAGACGAATTTGAAAACAGCTGAAAACATATCTAAAGAAATGTAAAGAATGACTGGAAAAACCTGCAATAAAATGGTAATATGAAAGCATCAGGTATATTTTGCAGTAAGGACCGGTTTTTCCGGGATCAAAAATATACCTTTTAGACAAAAAGAAAGGGGAAACAAAGATATGGCAAAGAGCAGACTGGTCGGCCAGTATCCGGCTATCGGTATCCGGCCGACGATCGACGGGCGCAAGGGCGCGTTGGATGTACGCGGTTCTCTGGAGGAGCAGACCATGAGCATGGCGAAAGCGGCCGCGAAATTGTTTGAGGAGAATTTAAAGTACAGCAACGGCGAACCGGTGAAGGTCGTTATCGCGGACACCACGATCGGGCGCGTCGGCGAATCGGCCGCCTGCCAGGCGAAATTTGAGAAAGAGGGCGTCGCGATCACGCTGACGGTGACTCCCTGCTGGTGCTACGGCGCGGAGACCATGGATATGGACCGCAATACGATCAAGGCGGTCTGGGG
>CANQYH010000337.1 GCA_947628025.1 uncultured Lachnospiraceae bacterium
GATCACGATCAGCAGGGCCAGAGCGCCGCAGACCGTGCCGGGGTTCACCATGGCCTTTAGGGATGAGAGGGAAAAGCGGCCTCTCATCAGCGTGATCCCGTAGGTGTAGAAGACCAGCGTATAAACCAACATAAACTCGGTCACGTAGACCACGTATTTCGATCCCAGAATGCTGCTTACGACGGGGATGCCGATGAAACCGACGTTGGAGAAGACGAACATCATCTGAAACAGCTTCCTCTGCTGCGTCTCCCGATCGAAAAACGGCGCCAGGAGCCGCCCGGCCACGATAAAGAACGCAAACATTCCTACGGCGATCATCCCGCCGGCGGCCAGAGAGCCCAGGGAGACCTGTCCCACCGAATTGATGGCGCTGGACAGATTTAACAGCGGATTGAATACCTGGACGATCATCGTGGACATTCGGTTGTTGGTGTGTTCGTCCATCATATCGGTTTTGGCCATATAATATCCGGCGCCGATCATGACCAGCAGCGCCAGCATCTGCATGAATACCGTAAGAATTGCCATGGAGCGTACCTCTTTTCTTTTGGGGAAGACGGGGCGGTCCGCCTCGTCCTCTGTCCTGAAACTTCTGTCATTATAATGCTTTCCCCGCGGCTTGGCAAGCGGCGGACAGGCGGATTTTCACAAAGAATTCACAGGCTTTCACAAAACGGTCACACATTTTTTCGCCGATGGATGGTATGATAAACGACATGAGGGAGGTGACTGCAGCGAATGAATTACCGGCATGAATGGAAACACGAGATCAACGCTTCCGACCGGATCGCCCTGCGCCAGAGGCTTGGGGCCGTCGCGAAACCGGATCCGCACGCGGCGGGAGGAAAATACCTGATACGGAGCCTGTATTTTGATAATCTGGAGGATAAGGCACTGCGTGAGAAACTGGACGGCGTGGACCGCAGGGAGAAATTCCGTCTTCGTTATTATAACGGGGACCTGTCGCTGATTCGTCTGGAAAAGAAGAGCAAGCGAAACGGGCTCTGCGGCAAGGAAAGCGCCGCGCTGACGGTGAGACAGACGGCCGCGCTCCTGCGGGGCGATCTGAGCTGGATGATGGAGACGGAATCGCCGCTGATCCGGGAGCTTTACGGAAAAATGCGCTTCCAGGGTCTCAGGCCCAGGACCATCGTAGATTACACCCGGGAACCGTTTGTCTACGGGCCCGGCCATGTGCGGGTCACGATCGACTATGGGATCCGCACCGGGCTGGACAGCGTGGATTTTCTGGACCCGGACAGCGTGACCGTACCGGCCAGGGATGCCCCGATCATCCTGGAGGTGAAATGGGACGAATTCCTGCCGTCGGTCATCCGGGACGCGGTGCAGCTGGACGGGCGGCACGCGGAGGCGTTTTCCAAATACGCGGCCTGCAGGATGTACGGGTGAGGAACGCCCGGCGGAGTTTGGTATGCCAGTGGGGCGCGGCCGCCGCACTTTTCCAGGTTGGATCCTGGCTCAGGGTGAACGCTGGCGGATTGCTGTCGATGAGGAGCGGCCGCCGCGCTTTCGCAGGTTGGATCCTGGCTCAGGATGAATGCCGACGGTGTGATGTTAATGAGGCACGGCCGCCACATTTTCACAGCTTGGAGCCTGGCTCAGGATGAATGTCGGCGGTGTGATGTTAATGAAGCGCAACTGCCACACTTTCCCCGCCCCCCGGCCGGTCCGGATCGATCATATATATTAGAAAGAAAAAGGAGAAGATTTTTATGACATTCAATGACATTTTTAAATCCAGTTTCCTGGAAAATATTACCGGCGTCAGTATTCTGGACATGGTTCTGGCGTTGGCGCTGGCCTTCTGTATCGGGCTTTTCATTTTCATGGTCTACAAAAAGACTTTTAACGGAGTCATGTACTCTTCCAGCTTCGGCGTGACGCTGATCGCGCTGACTATGATCACCACGGTCGTGATCCTGGCCGTGACCTCCAATGTGGTCCTGTCTCTGGGCATGGTCGGCGCCCTGTCGATTGTGCGTTTCCGCACCGCCATCAAGGAGCCGCTGGACATCGCGTTCCTGTTCTGGTCGATCGCGGCCGGTATCGTGCTGGCGGCGGGGCTGCTGCCGCTGGCGGTCGTCGGAAGCGTCGTCATCGGACTGGTGCTTATTGTTTTCGTCAATCACAAATCCCACACGGTCCCTTATATCTTGGTGCTGCAGTGTGCGGGCCATGACAGCGAGAAGCGGGCGAAAGCGTACCTGGATTCCCAGGTAGAGAAATGCGTCGTCAAAAGTAAGAGCGCCCAGAAGAATCTCGTGGAACTGAACCTGGAGATCCGCCTGAAAAATGACGATACCGATTTTGTCAACGCACTGGCGGAAATCCCGGGGGTGCAGAGCGCGGTGCTGGTCAGCTATAACGGAGATTATATGAGCTAAAGGAGGTCCCTTATGTCAACAAGCAGACATATGGATAAGATCTGTCTTGCCGCTGTCGCCGCCGCCCTGATCATCGTTGCGGTGCTTTTGGGGACCGTGGGTTCCGGCTCTGCGGCAGCGGTCAGGACCATGGGCTATGAGGAACGCCTCTTCGATCCATCCAGGGTACATACGGTGGATATCGTGATGAACGATTGGGAGGGGTTCATTGAGAACTGTGAGAATGAGGAATACGTCCAGTGCAGCGTGGCGATCGACGGGGAAAAATTCGCGAACGCGGCGATCCGAGCCAAAGGGAATACCTCTTTAAGTACTGTCTCTTCGATGAACAGCGACCGCTACAGCTTTAAGATCGAATTCGATCACTACGATAAGACCAGGACCTGGCACGGGCTGGATAAGCTGAGCCTGAACAATCTGATCCAGGACGCGACGTTCATGAAAGATTATCTGACCTACCGGATGATGGGAGCGTTCGGGGCGGCGTCGCCTCTGTGCAGCTTCGCCTTTATCACGGTCAACGGCCAGGACTGGGGGCTTTATCTGGCGGTGGAGAGCATTGAGGAAAGCTTCCTGGAGAGAAATTACGGCTCGAATTACGGAGAGCTGTATAAGCCGGACAGTTTGAGCTTCGGCGGCGGCCGGGGAAACGGCCGGGGCTTTGATATGGATGATTTCCTGGACGGACTGGAGAACGGAGAGACGGGAGTGCAGCCGGAGAATCTTGGGCTGCCGGATAGTTCGGAGTGGCCTGGGGGATCCGGGCTGCCGGATGCTTCGGGGTTGCCGGGGAATTTTGCGATGCCAGATGCCTCGGGGCGATCGGAGGAATCGATATTGCCGGACGGATCGGATTTGCCGGAGGATTTTGCGCCGCCGGATGCTTC
>CANQYH010000338.1 GCA_947628025.1 uncultured Lachnospiraceae bacterium
CCTCATCGTCCGTCAGGATCTCCTCGGCCGCCGCCCCGTAGGCGTCGCGGATCCGCGCGATATAAGGCGGAAGCTCACAGTACAGCAGAGAATAGCAGGTTCGGAAACGCGCCGCGTCCATGATGCGCCGGTACAGCGCTTTCAGACGGCGGAATTCCTCCAGGACCTCCTCCGGCTCCGCGTCCGCGGCGTTGGTCCGGACGATCACTCCGAAATCCGCGTCCTTTTCCGGCATCAGAAGCGCGCTGATCCGCCGTTTCCGGTCTTCGTCCGCGATCTTCCCGGAAAAGCTCAGAAACGTCTTGAGCGCGGTCAGGACGCAGTATCTCCCCGGCAGGTTCAGATACGCCGTCAGGACCGGCGCTTTCGTTTTCACCGCGTCCCGGGATACCTGCACCAGGATCTCGTCGCCGGGGCGCAGCGGGCGGCCGGTCTGTCCGTCAGAGGGAGGGGGCGCAGTAATATGATGGATGGGATTGGCGTCCAGGCTGTAATATCCGGTCACGCCGCAGCCCAGATCCACGAAAGCCGCGTTGATGTTTTTTGCGATGTCCTTTACTTTCCCGATATAAATATTGCCGAGGATCGACGGCTCCGGTTCGTCAATATCGATCTGCACCGCCCGGAAATCTTCCATGAGCACGGTCAGGATACGGCCGTCGAGCCTCGTAATGATCATTCTATTCAATGGTTTCTCCTAATGCCTCCAATGGGACCAGCCTGCGGCCGTCCGCGCAACGAACGCCGTTCGTCCCTGCTCCTGCGTCTGTCTCCGGCCCTGCATCCAGCGCCGCGTAGACCTCCTCCCTTTGGACCTGGAACGCGAACGGCGGAAGCTCCCGGCCCAGATAGGCGTAAAACGCCTCCATCACCAGCTCCGGCTTGATATTGTCGGTGCTGCCGGTGCAGATCCGCATGAAAACAGCGCCGTCCGGTTCTTTCGCCCGCTCCAGGCGGTAGATCAGCGGTTTCAGATCGACCTCCCGCTCCCCCTTTTTCGTCTTCTTGACGATGGGGATCCGTTCATTTTCGTAAAACCGTTCCAGGGAAGCGAAGAAAGCCTCCCGGTCTTCCGGTTCTTTCCCCGGCCGGAACCACAGCGTGTAATCCGCGGCGGCCACCAGGGACATGGCGCTGGGCGCGGAATCGTCCAGCCGCTTATAGGACACGACCTCTATGCCCTCCGACATGACTTCGTTCATGCGCCTGACCATTTCCGCCGAGCTTTCCGTAGACAGCACTTCGATATCGAGATATTCGCCGTTGCTCAGGATTCCGACGCCCAGAGGGGCCGCGAACGACATGATCTGGTGGGGGCTGAAGCCCTCGCTGTAGCGGATGTCCACCTCCGCCCGCCGCATGACTTTCTGGAAATAGCGCATGGTGTCCAGGTGTCCGATGAATTTCATGGCTCCCTGTTTGCGGAATTTAATGCGGATCTTCAAGACAGACACCTCCTCCGAACTTTCTTGCGCCGCAGCCGGAGCATTGCCGGCGGCAGTTGGGGGTCACGACGCCCTCCTGCGCCCGCTCCCATTCCCGCTTCAGAAACGGCTTCGTCACGCCGGCGTCGATGAAATCCCAAGGCAGGAGCTCGTCCAGGCTCCGCTCCCGGACCGTGTAGAAATCCGGGTCCACGCCGCAGGCCTCAAACGCCGACATCCAGAGATCGTTGTCGAAATTCTCTCCCCAGGAATCGAACATCGCGCCTCTTTTGTAAGCCTCCTCGATCACGGGAGCCACCCGGCGGTCGCCGCGGGCCAGCACGCCCTCCAGCACGCTCAGATCCGCCTCGTGCCAGTTATATTTAAGGCTTTTAAAGTTTTTCATCTGCTTAAAGGTATCCCGTACCAGCCAGGCCCGTTCCAGAAACTCCTCTTTCGTACACTGCCGGGCCCACTGGAACGGCGTAAACGGCTTGGGCACGAAAAAGGACGAGCTGGCCACGATCTGCACCCGCCGCTGCCGCTGCTCTGCCGGCAGGTCGTAGAATGTCTCCGCCACCTGCTCCGACAGCCGGGCGATGCCTTTCATGTCCTCCTCTGTTTCCGTCGGCAGTCCCAGCATGAAATACAGCTTCACGCGGCTCCAGCCGCCCAGAAATGCCTCCCGCGCCCCGTGCAGGATGTCCTCCTCCGACAGTCCCTTATTGATCACGTCCCGCAGGCGCTGGGAACCGGCCTCCGGCGCAAACGTGAGGCTGCTCTTCTTCACGTCCTGCACCTTGCTCATGACATCCAGGGAAAACGCGTCGATCCGCAGGGACGGCAGGGAAATATTGACGCCCTTACCCTCTACCTCCCCGATCAGGAAGCGGATCAGCTCCTCCAGTCGGGAATAATCGCTGGAGCTTAAGGAGCTTAAGGAAATCTCCTCGTGGCCGGTGCTTTTCAGCATCTTCGCTGCGTAATGCTTCAGGTATTCCAGGCTGTGTTCCCGCAGCGGCCGGTAAATCGTCCCGGCCTGGCAGAAACGGCAGCCGCGGATGCAGCCGCGCTGGATCTCCAGGACCACGCGGTCCTGCGTGGCCTTGATAAAGGGAACCAGGGGCTTTTCGATGTAGCAGGCGTCGTCCATATCCACGACCAGCTGCTTGACGACGGTGCGGGAAGCGTGGGGATCGTTCGGCTCAAACGACGCGATGGTCCCGTCCTCTTTATAGGTCACGTCGTAAAAAACCGGCACATAAAGTCCCGGTATCTCGGCTGCCGCCTGCAGCGCTTCCCGGCGGCTGCCGCCGCGGCTTTTGATCTCTTTATAAACGTCAAAGAGCCGGTCGTAAACCGTTTCTCCCTCTCCGATATAGAAAATGTCGAAAAATTCCGCCAGCGGTTCCGGGTTATAGGCGCAGGGTCCCCCGCCGATCACGATGGGATCGTCCTCGCCGCGGTCGGAAGCGTGAAGCGGGATGCCGCTCAGCTCCAGGATCTGCAGCACATTGGTGTAGCACATCTCATACTGCAGCGTAATGCCCAGAAAATCAAAGTCTTTCACAGGATCCTGGGATTCCAGCGCAAACAGCGGGATCTTTTTCTCACGCAGCAGCTTGTCCATATCGGTCCACGGCGAATAGACCCGCTCGCAGTATACGTCGTCCCGCCGGTTGAACATGTCGTAGAGGATCTGGATCCCCAGATGGGACATGCCGATCTCATAGACGTCCGGGAAACACATGCAGAAACGGATCGCCACGCTTTCGGGGTCCTTTACGGTCATATTCACTTCCCCGCCGATATACCTGGCAGGCTGCTGGACCGACAGTAAAATT
>CANQYH010000339.1 GCA_947628025.1 uncultured Lachnospiraceae bacterium
GGCGAAGGGTGTTGTGTGCGGGATGTGATCGCCGCCATTGTAAAAGGAGATTGGAAAACCAGAGTCTCCTGTGTGATCCTGGGATTCGGTCCCCTGCTTCGGGGCCGGATCCTGCGGGGATGTGCGTTTCTGGCGGCGGAACTGTTGTTTTTCTGGTACCTGGGGGCGTTTGGGTGGCAGTATCTGATGAAGCTTCCGACGCTGGGGACCAGGAGACGCGGCTTTAACCCGGACGGCACGGTTTCCTACGGGGACAACAGCTTCCTTATCCTGCTCTACGGGCTGCTCACGATCCTGTTGATCCTGGCGTTTTTAGCTGTCTGGGTCATGAATATCCGGGAGAACCGGCGGGAGGAAGCCCTTTTGGCGGAGGGGAAGCGGCTGCCGGCAGACCGGGAGGACCTGCAGTCCCTTTTGGACGGGCATTTCGACAAGACGCTTTTGGCGCTTCCGACGCTGGGGATCTTTCTGTTCGTGGTATTGCCGATCCTTTTTATGATCTGCGTGGCCTTTACCAACTACGACGCCAACCATCAGGCGCCTGCCCAGCTTTTTACCTGGGTCGGGCTCGCCAATTTCCGGAACCTGTTTTCTTTCGGGACCTCCGGCTTCGGAAAAACGTTTGCGACGGTGCTGATCTGGACCCTGGCGTGGGCGTTTTTCGCCACGTTCCTCAATTATTTTCTGGGAATGGCGGTGGCGATCCTGATCAATAAGAAAGGGATCCGCTTTAAAAAGCTGTGGCGCACGATCCTGGTCATGACCATCGCCGTGCCGCAGTTCGTATCCCTGCTGTATGTGTGCCGCCTGTTTTCGCCGGACGGCCTAATCAACGGCTACCTGCTGCGCTGGGGGATCATAAAGACGGCGATTCCGTTCTGGACCGACCCGGCGCTCGCCAGGATCATGATCATCCTGGTCAATCTGTGGGTGGGGATCCCCTATATCATGCTGA
This sequence comes from uncultured Lachnospiraceae bacterium, assembly GCA_947628025.1. Taxonomy (GTDB): domain Bacteria; phylum Bacillota; class Clostridia; order Lachnospirales; family Lachnospiraceae; genus UBA3402. The sequence goes on from CANQYH010000339.1 coordinate 956, forward strand.
TCTGCACCGGACTTTTGATGAACATCCCGGAGGATCTGTACGAGAGCGCCCGCATCGACGGGGCCAATCCGCTCCAGATGTTCGTGAAGATCACGCTGCCCTATATGCTGTTTGTGACGGGCCCGTTCCTGCTGACCCAGTTTACGGGAAACCTGAACAATTTCAACGTGATCTACCTGCTGAACCAGGGCGGTCCCCGGTCCATGGAGCTGACCGGCGGCGCGGGCTACACCGATCTTCTGGTGACCTGGCTCTATAAGATGACGATCAACGATACAGACTACAAGATGGCGGCCGTGATCGGCATCATGGTCTTTCTGGTGACGGCCGCCGTGTCCCTGGCCGTGTATAACCTCCTGCCGTCGGTGAAGGACGAGGAGGGCTTCCAGTAATACCGAAAACAGAGGGACCCAAACGGGCCCGCCGTGCGGGAAGCCGGATCCGCAGGCAGACGGAAAGAAACGGGAAACGCCCGGAACAGGGAAACGCAGGATCAAACGGTCCGGACAGGAGGGAAATCATTCATGGAAAAAGAAAAGAAACTGCGCAGGCAGCATAGACGGCTGACAAACGGGCTCTGTTATATAGCGCTGGTCCTGATCAGTATTCTGTGGCTGCTGCCATTTTTGGGGCTGACGCTTCAGAGCTTCCGCTCCTACAAGCTGGAGCCAGGCGGTCTGGTCAATTACCTGCTGCCGAAGACGTTTTCCCTGGATTCCTACCGCTATCTGTTCAGCGGGGAATCCCAGTTTTTCCGCTGGTACGCGAATACCCTGACGATCGCTGTGTTTGTGTCGGTCCTGCAGACGCTTTTCATCCTCTGCGTCAGCTACGCCCTGTCCAGGATGCGCTTTAAGGGACGGAAATTCCTGATGCGCTCCTGGCTGGTGCTGGGAATGTTTCCGGGGTTTCTGACCATGATCTGTTTGTATTTCCTGTTAAAGCAGTTCGGACTGACCCAGGAGGGCGCGATCCCCGGCCTGATCCTGATCGGTTTCGCCAGCTCCGGCATGGGCTATTACGTGTGCAAAGGGTATTTTGACACGATCCCGAGGTCCCTGGACGAGGCGGCCCGCATCGACGGGGCGAACCGCTTCCAGGTCTTTACGATTATGCTGATCCCGCTGGCGAAGCCCATGATCATCTACACGGCGCTGGTGGCGTTCATGGCTCCCTGGAGCGATTATATTTTCGCGTCCTACGTGGCGTTCGGCTACTCCGGCAGCTACAATGTGGCCGTAGCCCTGCAGCGCTGGGTGTGGACCAATGACTATCAGGGCTTTTTCACCCGCTTCTGCGCAGGCGGGATCCTGGTGGCGGCGCCGGTCACGATCCTGTTTATGTGCCTGCAGAAATATTACGTGGAGGGCGTGACCGGAGGCGCGGTGAAAGGGTGAGCGCAGAAAATGACCGTACGATTTTGGGAGACCTGGGTCTCCCTATTTTTTGTAAAATTCTGAAAAGATTTCCTGTTCAATCCGTATAAGGTATGTTATAATGAATCATCCGAAAAAATTATGTAATCATTCAGGGAAAGGATGGATATTTTATGAAAATTGGAGTAACGGTCGGCCTGGACTCCATGGAGGACATCTCCGGGCGGCTGGACCGTCTGCGGGCGGAGGGCTTTACCTCCTGCCAGCTGGTTTCCTGGAACCCGGCGCTCTGGACGGAGGAAAACGCGGACGTGCTGCGGGAGCTGCTGGCGGAAAAGCAGGTAGTCCCGTCGGCTTTCTGGTGCGGCTGGGAGGGCCCGCGGGTCTGGAATTTCTATGAGGGACAGGCGACGCTGGGGCTGGTGCCGCCCAAGTACCGCCGGGCGCGGATCAAAAATCTCTGCGACGGCGCGGATTTTGCGAAGCGTCTGGGGCTGACGGACGTGGTCACCCATATGGGCTTTATCCCGGAAAATCCGCTGGACGAGAATTTCCTGCTTTTTTGCGGGGCGGTGCGCGAAGTGGCGGAGCATCTGAAAGCCAATGGGCAGTTTCTGCTCTTTGAGACGGGGCAGGAGACGCCGGTGACGATGCTGCGGTGCTTCGAGACCGTGGGCACGGACAATCTGGCGATCAATCTGGATACGGCCAATCTGATCCTGTACGGGCGGGCCAATCCGGTGGACGCCCTGGATGTGTTCGGCAGATATGTGCGAAATCTTCACGCCAAAGACGGTCTGTATCCCACGAACGGACATGATCTGGGGCAGGAGGTTCCGCTGGGCGAGGGTAAGGTAGACTTTGCGGCGCTGTTTAAGAGGCTGCGGGAGCTGGGCTACGATTC
>CANQYH010000340.1 GCA_947628025.1 uncultured Lachnospiraceae bacterium
CACGTTCCGGTATACCGCGACACTTCCTTTAGAAATAAGCGTCGGTTTGCTGTATGCTTCCCTACAACAAATACCGGCGTACTCTTTAGATAAGGTGTTCGTATACCTCCTGAATGGTACAGCAATACTGCGCAAAACTACCTGTTTTCCTCATTACGCAGACGCATTTTCTACGTTATTCTGCAGCAATACCGCGCAGAGGCCGTCAAATTCCAAATCTTTCAGCGTTTCCGCCGTGCCCCGCAAAAGCCGCTCCTCCGGATAGGAGAGCCGCTCTCCCACGGTCACAAGGCAGCCGCCATAGCCGCGTTCCACCAGCGTTCTGCAAAGATTCCCCACGCCGTCCTTTCCGCCCAGCAGCAAAAACACATTCCGATGAGCCGCCAGAAGCTCCCCGACATCCAGCATCTTCCCATGCGCGCTGGCCAGGAAAACATCCTCCCATGGAATCTGAAGCCGGGCACACAGATACGCAGCCGTCGAGATACCAGGCAAAAGTTCCGTTTTCAGCCGCAGATCTCGGATGAAATAGGTTCTCGTCCCGGTCAGTTTTTCCGGCCGTCCCGTTTCCGCCGTCCGGCTCGCACCCGTCTCCCGCGCCGCCAGTTCCGCCAAAAGCTGCTTCGCGCCACTGTAAAACCCGATGTCGCCGGAATAGACGACGACAGCGGACGCCCAGTTTTCCTCTTGTTCCAGCCAGTCCAGGATCTCGCCGCTCTGGTAAGCGCGCAGGACTCGCTTGCCGGTCAGGTATCCGCTTACGCTTTCGATCATTCTGACCGCCCCGGCGACCAGATCCGCCTCCCGCAGCGCCCGTTCCGCCTCCAGCGTCCATTGACCGGGACCGCCCATACCGATTCCCACCAGATACAAACGCCGCTCCCGCGGATCCTTTCCCGTGCCGGAAGTTTCCGGGACGTGCATCTCTTCCGCTCCCGCCGCATTTTCCCCGGCTGCCGCGTCCAACTTCTCCGGCGCTTCCCCGTACGCCTCCAAAAGCCCCATCGCCTCTGGGAGCGATACGCCCGCCGTTTCTTTTGGCCGCCCTATGATCACAGCTTCGATTCCCAGCCGCTTGGCCGCCGCCAGCTTCTCCGGGAATCCGCCCGCGGCTCCCGATTCTTTCGTCACCAAAAATGCGGCCCCGACCGACCGCATCATAGCCAGGTTCATTTCCACGGAAAACGGTCCCTGCATCGCCACGATCTGCTTCCCCGAAAATCCCATCTCCTCGCATTGCCTCAGCACGCGGCTGTCCGGCAGTACGCGCGCGTATACCCGCTCCCGGTACCCCTCCAGCCGCTGAAATTCCTTCAGTTCCTTGCTGCCGGTGGTTACAAAAATGGGGCCGGCGGTTCCCGACAGGTAATCCACGGCGGCTTTCACGGATGCGACCCGCGTGACCCGTTCCTCCCTCCGCGGCTGTTCTCCGTCCGTCAGCTCTCCCCAATCAGCTATTTTCCTCTTCGCCTGGGGCTCTCTTTCCGTCAATTCGTCCTGAACGGCTGTTCTTCTCTTCCGTTGGGATTTTCCACCGGCCGCTTCTTCTGCCTCAGTTGTCTCCCTCTTCAACCGAGAGGCTCCGTCCGCTGGTTCTCCCCCACTAAGCAGTTTACTTTCTGCCTGGAGCTCCTCGTCTGTCAATCCTCCCCGAACGGCCGTTCCTCTCTTCCGTTGGGATTCTTCGGCCGCTGCTTCTCCCCAGTCAGCCAATTTCTTCTGCGCCTTAGCCTCTCCACCTGCCGCTTTTCCTCCGCCGACCGAAAGTTCGCCGCACTTCACCGCGTTCGTCTCCGACGGTCTCTCCCCGCTCCCGCAGTCCCGCAGCACCCGCACGTAGGCCGTCCCGGTGCGTCTGCAAGCCGCGGAAATATTGGCGGTCGCCGCTTCCGCGTACGGATGGGTCGCGTCCAGCACCAGCTTCGGCCCCTCCCGCCGCAGAAGCTCCTCCATCTCCGCCAGATCCAGCGCCTTTTCAAGCACCTGCAGAAAACCGCTTTCCGGCAGCAGCATTTTTCCGTAGCCGGAGACCACGCAAACCACGGTCTGTATCTTTCTCTCGGCGCAGCGGACCGCCAGCTCGCGTCCCTCCGTAGTCCCTCCGAACAAAACGATCTCAGACATTGGTCCCTCCGAACAAGATCTTTTCAAACATTTTTATATCCTCTGGGCGACACCATGCGGCCGCCCGCCATTTTCGTACGGGAACTGCCGATAAACACGGTCGTGAACATATCCGCCCGCACTCCGGCCAATTCTCCAAGCGTCATAAACTCTACGGTCTCGCCATCCCGGCCGATCTGCCGGGCCAGGCCGCAAACGGTATCGGGGCTTTGACGGCGCATCAGCACCCGGCAGGCCCAGGCCAGATAATCCGCCCTCCCCTTGCTGGCCGGATTATACAGGCAGACCGCCAGATCCGCGGCGGCGGCACATTCCAGCCGTTTCTCGATCAGCTCCCGCGGCGTCAGGCGGTCGCTCAAACTGATCACCGCAAAATCCTGTCCGATGGGAGCGCCCAAAAGCGCGGCCCCCGAGCAGGCCGCCGTGACGCCGGGTACGATCTCTACCTCCACCTGCGGATAGTCCGGCGCCAGCTCCAGGACCAGCGACGCCATTCCATAGACTCCCGCGTCCCCGCTGCACAGGACCGACACGACCTGCCCCGCCGCCGCCCGTTCCAATGCCATCCTGCACCGCTCCGTCTCCTGCGTCATACCGGTGGACAGAAATTCTTTTCCCGGAAAATGTTCCCGCATCAGCTCAATATAGACCGTATAGCCCGCCAGAACCTCGCTGCTTTCCAGGATTCTCGCGGCTTTTATGGTCATCTGTTCATACTCTCCCGGCCCGATGCCGACCACATACAATTTATTTCCCATTCTTTGCGCCTCTCTAAACGATCGCCCGGTTTCTGCCGCGCCGACCTTCCTCATTCTCCGGCAGGCCGCTTCGCCGGATCCCCTGATCCAGTCACCTGTCCGTGGTATCCATTGGCGGCCGCTACACTCATCGCTGCAGCACTTTCCGCTCCAGCGCCAGCGCCACGGTCACCCCGTCGTACACGGTCTTTTTCCGGATCAGGCAGCCGCCCGCTCCCGCCGCCCACAGAGCCGCCCGTTCGCAGACATTGCCCACGCCGGTCACGGAGCGCACAAATTCCGACTCCGTAAATTCGCCCTCTACTGCCGCCAGCACTCCCGAGTCCGCCGTG
>CANQYH010000341.1 GCA_947628025.1 uncultured Lachnospiraceae bacterium
TCTTCATCCTGTACCAGGCTGCCATCTTCAGAAGCCCTGTAAAGCTCCAATACAGCCCCCGGCAGCTCCTTTCCGGCCGGCTCTCTATCCCGCTCGAACGTCTTGGAGATCAGGAGCCTGCTCTGCTCGTTCAATACCCGGTAACGCTGTATGTCGGCCGTATCCATGACCCGGATCAGGACCGGCTCCGCCTGCGCGTATCCCGGAGGCATCTCTGTTTCCGCCAGAACATAATATTTCCCCACAGGCAGATAATCGTAACGCCGCATCCCCTCCGGAGTCAGATAGGAAGAAGCGCGGTCATTGATCCCCGGCAGTTCATGAACGTCGAACTGATACTCGTAAGTAAACGTTCTTCCCTGCCGGTCCCGTCTCTGCTGATACGCCGCAGCCCGCAGCACCGCTCCCTCGTCCGTCCGGAAAACCATACAGGAAGCAGTCGGAAAATGGCTTTCGTCCGCTCCTGCCGCAGACGCGCCGATCTGCGTATGAGAGACATAATGCGCCGCGTATTCTTTCCCGCCGTAGCTCCATCGGACCGTCCGCAGCGACGTCCCGTACTGCCCGTACAATTTCTCGAAATTTTCAACAAACCCGCGGTACTGTCCGGCGTCGCTGCTGACAAACCGGTCGACCGCCTTGTCCGGAGCGTATTCCGGCAGGCCCGCTTCGTCATACAGGACCCGGCCGTCAGAATCCGTCAGGGCTTCATACAGCGTAAAGCCCGCTCCGTTTACCGGCACGTTTTTGTCCCCGTCCAGCCTGTATTTTTCAACCTCTACTTTCGTATGGTCGTTATACAGGACGAAATTCTGCACCTGCCGCGATTCCTCCACATGGATCTCCAACGGCTCAACCGTCACATACCCGGACGGCGTCTCCGCTTCCAACAGCAGGTATTCGCCCGCGGGAATTTTTTCCAGAAAAGCCGGCGTACCCTCCGTGATCCAGGAGCGCAGCGCGTCTCCTGTCTGCTTCAAATAAGAACCGTTTTTCGTATATACCCGCTCCGCCGCATACAGTTCCAGGCGGACCCCGGAAACCGGCGACTGACTGTAAGCGAGCTTAGGCTCCGCGGCGCTTTGCAGGCGCACGGGGCTGCCGGACGCATCCTGCCTGCGCATATCCAGCACATCGTACGTATAATGCTCCGTCCCGTCCGCTTTGCTCACCGTGATCTTAGTCGTATAGTCCGTCATCTCCGCTTCCTGGACTTCCGCGCTCTCCTTTACGATCACGCCCACCGGCAGACCTTTCAGATATCCCGCCGGAGCCGACAATTCTTCCAGGATGTAGACTCCCGCTGGGACCCGCGTCAGGATATCCGCCTGTCCCTCTGTCACGCGCTCCGCAAACGGGTCGTCGGGCGCAGCGTCCCCCGTCAGCCACGTATTTTCCATAATATAGCTCTCGCCAAGCCGGTGACGGAGCCGTATATCCTCCTCTTCCAGACTTTCTCCGGTCTCCACCGTGTAAGACGCCCGGCTGAAATCCTCTAAATGGTCCGTAATTACTTCCCTTATGAGGCTTCCGCTGCGATCGTAGAGTGCGGCGCTCTTCCCGTAAGTTTCCGCGCTTCCGCGGTAATATTCGACCAGGCCGTGCCCGTCATATACAGGCTCCACGGATTTCTCAAACCTGCCGCTGTTCTCTGTCAGCAGCGCTTCCCCGTTCATATCCTGTCCGGCGCTGTTTTGCGGCTCCGTATACAGGCGGTGGCTCTCCTCGCCGTTTTCCGCCCTCCAGGTTCCGGTCAGATAATGGGTGTCCGCCGTCTCCCCCATCGTCGCGACACGGGAAGTAGACACCTTGTCTCTGGACAGGATCTGCCCGTTTTCATCCCGGGATACGTTTACCGGCCAGACCAGGACATGGATCGCCGGTACGTTTTTCCCGCCGGTTCCATCCCCCGGCACGTCTTGGTCCGCTGCTGTCGTATAGGCCATCCCCGTATAGGGATCGACGAGGCTGTCCCTGTTTCCCGCTTCGTCCAGATGGTAGATTGTCACGCCCTCGCTCATGGAAACGCTGCCGTCCGGCTGTTTTTCCGGCCTGGCGAACTTTCCCTCCAGCGTCTTGTCGGCGGCGGAATAGGAGATCCGGCTGAAATCCCCGCCGGTCAGTTCCAGCACCGGGATCCCGTTCTGAAACGCAAAGATCGAACATTCTCCATCCGACGCTGCCGCCTGCCTTTTATCCTCCTCGATCTGGCTGACCGGGATCTTCTCATGGTTCCGTCCAAACGCGTACCGGACCGGGCTGCCGTTTACGGTTTCCGTCCGGAACAGCTCCAAATTGCCCAGATCGTAATACAGAATATCCGTGTCCGGCCGCTCTACGGTACCGGCTGTCCATCCGGAAGCTCCCGCGTCCTCTTTCCACACAAATTCCGTCTGCTCCCCGGCGTATCCTTTCTTCACATACATACGGCTTACGTTCCCGGCAGGGGTCCGCTCTATGACCAGCCCCGCAAAAGCCTGGTCCTCCGAATCGCCGGATAGCTGCAGCTCCAGTCCCTCGTAAAGGATCATACGCGCCCCTGCCACATAGGGATTCTCCTGTTCATCCGCTTCCAGCGTGCGGGTGACATACCCATAGCCTGCGAACGATCCGCCGTGATAGACGATCTCCACCTGCTCTCCCTGATCCTGCAGGGCTTTCAGATACTCCAGAGTCCCTTTCTTCCAGCCGTAACCCATATAATCGCCGTTTTGATACGCAAATTCATAATCGGAAGCGGAACCGATCTGCGCCTGGGTCCCGTCCGCCCGTCCGCTGACCTTATAAGTAATGATCCTGACACCGTTTTCTGACTGCGGATCGCCGGCAGATTCCTTCCATTTCTCCACTTTCAGCGTGACCGGCGCGTTCTCCACATAGATCCTGGCTGTATCTTCCAAAATGCCCTGATCCGATACGTTCTCATAGACGGCTGCCGCGATCCTGTCTTCCCTACCGTCCCGCAGATAATAGGCGATCTCATCGCTGTAGATCTCGACCGCTATGGGCGCGCTCCGAACATAACCGGCCGGGGCTTTTACCTCCGCCAGCACATACCCGCCGGCCGGAAGCAGCTGCGGGGTCTGCAGGTAACCGGTATTCTGAAGCCCGTATCCGGAATCGGACGGCACATCCTCCATCATTCCGTCCCGCGTCGTGGTATAGGACAGAAAATCGCCTGTCCGGATGCCGAAACGGTCCGTC
>CANQYH010000342.1 GCA_947628025.1 uncultured Lachnospiraceae bacterium
CTGATGATGTCTCCGGCCTGATTGCGGTCGAAAAATCCCACCGGCAGGGTCATCAGCTTGTCGAACACATCCTTCCGCATCTTCCGGACCACGTTGCGGCTGACCCGCATCATGCCCAGATTTACGACGAACGTCAGAAGCCCGCTGAACAGATAGGCCAGCAGCATACAGCGCCCGTAATAAAACACCACGTCAAAATCCACCTGCCCGGCCCCCGCGCCCGCCGCGCGGATCGCTTTCCCGGCGAAGTTCGGGCCCATCAGGTTTCCCACATTGCTGATAAAGGCGCACAAAGTCAGCGCCAAAACCACCGCCCAGTATTCTCTCAGATAGGACAATATACGGAGAAGCGTCCCTTTCGCGTCCCTCGGCTTCTCTTTTTTTCCTCCGCGGTCTCCTCTTCCCGGCATCTTCTCTCCTCCTTCTAGGCCAGCGCGCCCATCTGCGTCTGGAAGATCTCCCGGTACTCCGGGCAGCTCTCCAGCAGATGTTCGTGGTTCCCGTAACCGATGCAGCGTCCGTTGTCCATGACCAGAATATGGGTCATCCCCATGACGGAACTGACGCGCTGCGCGATCAGGATCGTGGTCGTGTTCTTGTGATGCTCGAAGATCGCTTTCCGCAGGGCAGCGTCCGTCTTATAATCCAGAGCCGAGGATGAATCGTCCAGAATCAGGATCTCCGGATCCGCCGCCAGCGCCCTGGCGACCAGCAGCCGCTGCTTCTGGCCGCCGGACAGATTGGCGCCCTTGATGTCGGCCATGTAGTCCATCTGCCCGTCCAGCCCGGCTATGTACTCCTCCGCCATAGCGTCCTTGGCCGCTTTCCACAGACCGTCCTCGGCGATCTCCCGCCCGAACGAGATATTGCGGCGCAGGGTGTCGTTAAATACCATGTCGTTCTGAAAGACCACGCCGAATTTGCGGTGGAGATCGTCTTTCTGGAAGCTGCGCACATCCTTTCCGTCCACGAACACGCCGCCGTCCTCCACATCGTAGAAGCGCATCAGCAGATTGATGATCGTGGTCTTGCCGCAGCCGGTCGGCCCGATGATGCCCAGGCTCTCTCCTTTTTTGATCGAAAAATCAATGTCGTAGAGGCACTGTTCTCTCCCCTCGCCGCCGAACGCCTCCGCCTGGGCGGTCCCGGCTTCCCCGTAGCTGAAATTCACATGCTCGAACCGGATAAATTCGTCGCCGGACGGTTTTTTCGCCTCGCTCTCCGAAAGTACCCTCTGATCCTCGGGCGCTTCCAGGATCCGCCCGATCCGGCTGGCGGAGGCCGACGCTTTGCTGATCATCATGAATATCCGGTTGATCCCCATGACACCCTGAAGCACCATATTAAAATACGTCAGGAACGCCAGGATCACGCCGGGCTCCATCTGGCCGTTATTGACGCGGATCGCGCCGATAAAGACCACCAGCGTCAGCCCCGTGTTCAGGCTGAGCTGCATCACCGGCCCCGGCAGAGCCATGACCGTGCTGGCCTTGATATCGTTGCGCGTCATCGCGTCATTGCTGGCCGCGAATCGCCGCTTCTCATAATCGGTCTTGGAAAGGGCTTTTACCACGCGGATGCCGGTGATATTTTCCCGCATGACCCGCACCACGTCGTCCAGGCTCTCCTGCACCTTATTATACAGAGGGATCCCGTAACGGGACACGCCGATGATCACCGCCAGAAGGATCGGAAGCATTCCGCACAGTACCGCTGCCAGCACCCAGTCCATCGTCATCGTGATCACGATCCCGCCCACCAGCATGATCGGCGCGCGGACGCACAAAGTCTGCAGCGACTGAGCGCAGGACTGCACGTTGTAGCTGTCGCTGGTCATACGGCTGATCAGGCTGGGAAGTCCGAAAGCGTCGAACTGGCGGCCGGAAAGATTGGCCGTTTTGATAAACAGATCCTGACGGATATTATAAGAAACGTTATGGGCGTTCTCGACGGCCCCCCGGTTGGCGGTCACATTCAGCTGCCGCGCGGCCAGGGCCGTCAGGATCATCAGCCCGCCCCACAAAAAGATTCGAGTCAGGTCGCCCGTCGGCACGGTCACGTCGATGATATGCTCCAGGATATACGGCAGCATCAGCTCCACCATCGTCGAGGACAGCTTCAGCACCATGACGAGCGTGATCGCTTTCCTGTACGGCTTCATGTAACGAAATAAAACTTTCACGATCCATTTCCCTTTCTAAAACAAAATCCCTTTATCGTTTTGTAAATAAATCCTAACCATTATATACCATATAATTTCCTTTTGCAAATACATCTTTTTCAATAATTTTCCCGCAGCCATGTACCGGGTTCCTGAAAACATAATCTTTTGCAATAAGGCCGCCGGCGGCCGGTCGTTTTTGCGCCGGCCATTCTTGCGCCGGTCATTCTTGCGTCTGAAAGTTCAGAATATTTCCAATATTATCTAAAAAACGCAAAACGGAATTTTCCGCTTGCAATCCTGAAAAATCGTGCTATAATAAAAGCTGTGCAAAGGATTGTGCGTGTGTAGTTCATTGGTAGAATGTCAGCTTCCCAAGCTGAAGAGGCGGGTTCGATTCCCGTCACGCGCTCTCTTTCATTGAGCGGAACGTCTTATTTCTCAAGACTTTCCGTTTTTTGTTGTCCGCACTTTTAAACGCGGTCTGTACCGCAACCACATTACATCCTGCCGCTTGGGCCGTCAGGTTCCTTGGGCGGCAGCCGGTGAATGTGTTCAGGCCAGGGCGATGGGCGGGGCTCCTATCGGCATTTTTGCTCCCTTACACGACAGTCGCTGAGTGTTTTTAGACCAGGACGCCATGCAGGCCCCTATCGACCATCGTCTCCTTTGCGCGGCAGTCTCCGCCGAAATCCCGGCCGGTACAAAAAACAGGCCCGCCGCCCTTTCGGACCAGCCAGGCCTGTTTCCAACCATACCCTATCGAACCGGCAATAGAACCGCTTCCGCCGTCAAATCCCCAGAATAAAGGAAACCAGCAAATACCCCAGCGTCAGACACAGGCCGATGCAGACCAGCATCAGGCCGTAGGAGAAGCTCTCCTGGGCCAGGCGCACGTCCTCCTTGAACCGCTCCTCGCGGCGCACCAGACGCTCCGCGGCGGACTCTCCGGCCGGTGCAGTTCCCACGCTGCCCGCCGTCCGGCCGTTCCGCCACGGCATGCGGCCGCGGAACGCCGCCAGGGAATCGATCAGTCCGC